>CAUZWH010000307.1:0-4451 GCA_963583675.1 Alphaproteobacteria bacterium | reverse complement strand
TGACTTTGGTGCCGGTGATGATGCGGCGCGCGATCGCGACCGCCAAACAACGTGCGGAGGCACTCCGATGAGCGACCCGCTGCCAATCACGCTGACCATCAACGGCGAAACCAAGCAAGCGTTCGTCCAACCCTGGCATACCCTGCTGCACGTGTTGCGCGATGTGTTTCATTTCACCGGAACCAAACGCGGCTGCAACCAGGGAGTCTGTGGGGCGTGCTCGGTTTTAGCCGATGGCGAGGTGGTGCGCGGCTGCCTGTCGTTGGCGGTGAATTGCGCGGGCCAGGACATTCAGACCATCGAGGGCCTGGCCGACGGCGACGAGCTGTCGCCGGTGCAACAAGCGTTCCTCGATACCGGCGCAGTCCAATGCGGGTTTTGCATGCCGGGCATGATCATCGCATCGACGGCGTTTCTGGCGGAGAACCCAGCGCCCACCGAAACTGAGATCCGCGAGGGTCTGTCGGGAAATCTGTGCCGCTGTTCGGGCTACGTCAAAGTGATTGCGGCGGTGCAGACCGCAGCCGAGAGGATGTCGTCATGAACGTCTATGTCGGCGCGGTCGGTGCACGAATTCCACGCCTGGAGACGCGTGAGAAGGTAACCGGACAGGCGCGATACTCCGACGATATGTTCCCGCAGGACGTCATTCATGCGGCGATGATCACCAGCCCCTACCCGCACGCGCGGATTCTCTCTTATGACGTTTCGCAAGCGCTGGCGGTGCCTGGTGTGCGGGCGGTGATTACCGGCGACGATCTCGAGCTGCCCAATCGCGGCGGCCCGTTCGTCAAGGACGAACATGCGATTGCCAAAGACAAGGTGCGCTACGTCGGCGAGCCGGTGGCGGCGCTCGCAGCCGACGATCTCGAAACGGCGCGCCGCGCGGTGATGCTGATCGACGTAACCTATGAGGAACTTGCGGCCGTGATGTCACCCGAGGAAGGGTTGGCCGATGGCGCGCCGATCCTGCACGAAGACCTCAACGACTACGCGACCTCGATTGACCTGCCATTGAAAGGCAATCTGCTTCAGGAGTGCGAAATCTCCTCGGGCGATGTCGATTCGGCATGGGACCAGTGCGATCTCATCGTCGAGGGAGAGTTCGAAACCCAAGGCCAATACCACGCTTATATGGAACCGTGTTCAGCGATCGCTGAGGTCGACGCCAACGGGAAGATCACGGTGTGGTCGTCCAACCAATCGGTGTTCCGCGATCAGGCCAACCTGTCGGAGCGCCTCGGCATCCCGATGTCGCGTATTCGCGCGATCTCACCGCGGGTCGGCGGCGCCTTTGGCGGCAAGATCGAGATCACCGTCCAAGCGATCGTCGCGCTACTGGCTATGAAGGCAAAAAAACCGGTCAAGATGACTCTCACACGCGAGCAGGACATGGAAATGATCCGGGCGCGCCATCCATCGAAGGTGCGGATGAAAACCGGTGTCACCAAAGACGGCATGCTGATCGCGCGGGATACGGTCATCGTCATGGACGCCGGCGCCTACGCCTGCGATTCGCCCGGCGTGGTCGGCGTGGCTACCTGGTTTGCGCGTGGCCCCTACCATATTCCCCACGTCCGCAGCATCGGCCGTGGGGTCTACACAAACAAGCTTCGGTTTGGCGCATTTCGTGGCTTTGGCGGCCCGCAAGTTGCCTGGGCCGGCGAACAGCAACTCGACGAGATCGCCGAGAAGCTCGGCATCGATCCTATTCAACTGCGCATCAACAACGCAGTGCAGGCGGACCGCGAATGGGTCGCCGGTATTGAGTTAAAGAAATCCGACCTGGTCACGTGCCTGGAAAAAGTGCGCAGCGAATCCGGCTGGGATGAGAAACGCGCCAACTCGGACCGGGGCAATGGCGGTGGCAATGGCGCCAAACGCAAGCGTGGCATCGGCATCGCCTGCGTACCGCATATCAGCGGTGTGCTCGCGTCCTCGGCGATCGTTCGCGTGCTGGAAGACGGCACCGTGGTGCTTAGCACCGGCGCCGTCGACAACGGCCAGGGCTCCGATACCGCGCTGGTGCAGATATGCGCCGAAGCGCTGGGCATCGGCGTCGAGCAGATCAGCTTCACCCAACCCGATACGGACGCATCGCCTTACAACTGGGGAACCTCGGCGAGCCGGGTGACCTATACGACGGGCCGCGCGATTGTCGGCGCGGCGGACGAAGTGGTTACGACGCTAAAGAAATATGCCGGCGAAATCATGGAGTGCGCGGCCGAGGATTTGGAGCTGCGGCCGGGCGGTTTCATCGGCCTCAAAGGCGTGCCCGACGCCGTCGTCCCGTTCGCGGGAATCTCCGGCTATTGCCACTGGGTGTCGGGCGGGCCGATCATCGGCGCGCATTCGGTTCAGTATGACGGCGACGACATCCTCGATCCCACCAAGGCGATCATCAAGCATTTCCCGTTCCGGTTTGGCGTGTACACGTTCGCGGCCCAGGCGGTCGAAGTGGAAATCGACGAGGACACCGGACGCATCGAGGCGCTCGAAGTGTGGTCGGCGCACGATATCGGCAAGGCGATCAACCCGATGGCGGTGGAAGGCCAGGTTGAGGGTGGCGTCGTTCAGGGCCTGGGCTATGCGCTCTACGAAGAGCTGGAGTGGGATTCGGGCCGCCTCGCGAACCCGAGTTTCATGGACTACAAGATTCCCGGCACTATGGACTCGCCGCAGGCGATCCACACCTACATGATCGAGAACCCGCACGAGGGCGGCCCGTTCGGCGCAAAAGGCATCGGCGAACCACCGATCGTTGGCATCGCCGCCGCGATCGGCAACGCCGTGTGTCAGGCGACCGGCGTGCGGCTCGCGCGATTGCCAATGACACCGGAGCGGGTGCTGACCGCGCTGAGTGAACGTTCTTAAGTAATTTGAGCAGCGGCGGGCAGCAGGAGTCGCACATGTTTTGTAAGCGAGAACTCCTCACCCAATCCTCTCCCACAAGGGGAGAGGATTGGGTGAGGGGAAACATAAATCGGAGCCAGCATGAAGATCGAGGATTATCCAGCGCAAGACCGGCTCTCGGATGCGGGCGAAGCCTACGTCGCCGAGACCTTGAAACGTGGTGAGGGCGTCGCGCGCGAGGACGTCGCTTATGGTGACGACGTCTATCAGCAGGTCGCGGTTTTTTCCCCTGAAGCCGGCAAAGCCAACGGCACGATCCTAGTGGTGATGCATGGCGGCGGCTGGACCAATGGCTACAAGGAAGTGATGGCGTTCCAGGCGCCCCTCCTGACGGCGGCCGGCATTGTGGTCGTCAGCGTGGGCTACCGGTTGGCGCCGGCGCATGTGTTCCCCACGGGGTACGAAGATACGCTGCAGGGCATTGCCTGGGTCTACAACAACGCGGCGCGCTACGGCGGCGATCCGAAACGGCTGTTCGTTAGCGGCCACTCGGCCGGCGGTCACTATGCCGCGTTGATGGCGGTCACGCGTAACTGGCAACAAAGCCTCGGTTTGCCGGAAGACGTGGTTCGCGGCTGGCTGCCGATCTCGGGTGTTTACGACTTTGCCGAGGGGTCCGGCCTGTCGATGCGGCCGCGTTTTCTTGGGCCTGAGAATACCGGCAGTGAGGTGGCCGCGAGTCCCCTGCATCAGATCGACGGCACGCCGTCGCCGGTGTTCATGACGCACGGCGAAGAGGACTTCCCCCATTTGTGCACACAGGCTGAAGCGATGGAGGCCGCGCTGGCGAAGGTAGGATGTGACGTAGAGCGTGATGTTTTCCCCAGCCGCAATCATTTCACGGCGCATTTGGCTGCCGGCGAGATCGACGGTCCCTGGGTCGGGCGGGCGCTCGCGTGGATGGCCGCACACTAGAGGTGTGGTGTTGCCATGGGGCCGGACGACCTTACCAGCTACCCGCAAGCGCGGGTGCGTCGTTTCAAGGATCAGGGTTACTGGGCCGATGAAACCCTGATCGATTGGCTTGCCCGCCATGTCGCCGCCCGCCCCAATCACACCGCCATCATTTTCGGTGATCTGCGTCTCAGTTATCGCGAGCTGTTTGAAAAAGCGCGGGCGCTGGCGACCGGACTGAAAGGGCTTGGTCTCGGCACAGGCGACGTGGTCGCGCTCCAACTCCTGAACGTCCCCGAATATATCATCGCCCATGTGACAATTTCGTTGCTCGGCGCGGTAATGCAAACCATGCACATGCCCTATCGCGGCGCCGAGATGGAAAACCTTCTCGGTCATAGCGGCGCGCGCGCTTTCATCTGCGTCGACAGGTTCGGCGATTACCCAACGGCTGAAGTGGTTGGGCAGACGCGCGGCAAACTGCCGGCACTCGAGCACGTAATCGTACTCGGCGAAGCGGTCGCGGGAACCACATCGTTTGCCGAGCTTGTCGCGACCGCTCCCGGCGACTTCGGCGACCCACCGGGGCCGGATGACCCGGGCTTGCTGATGTATACCTCGGGCACGACGGCGAGCCCTAAGGG
>CAUZWH010000306.1:0-4457 GCA_963583675.1 Alphaproteobacteria bacterium | reverse complement strand
GCCGACGCGGGCCTCGAATTTGCGTTTCCGACGCAGACGTTGCATGTCATCAAAAATCCGATCGATCAGGTCGGTACCGCCTAATTGTCGGGTTAAGAATCTTCAAGGGAAATCATGGCGATCTCTACCAACAACTTTCGTCCGGTGCGGCAATTCGGAGTCATAAATTGGCTCGGCGTCTACACGCTGTATGCCAAGGAGGTGCACCGCTACCTCAAGATCGCAGGCCAAACCGTATTCGCTCCTATGGTGACCAGCCTGTTGTTTCTCGCTGTGTTCTCGCTCGCGCTGGGCAGAGCCGCGGAAACCATTCACGGAACTCCCTATCTCGTCTATCTCGCGCCAGGCTTGATCGTTATGGCGGTGATGCAAAACTCCTTCGCAAATACCTCATCTTCTATGATCGTTGCCAAGATTCAGGGAACCGTCGTCGACGTGCTCATGCCGCCGCTTAGTGCTGGGGAATTAACATTTGCCTTCGTCGTCAGTGGAGCGACGCGCGGGTTGATGGTCGCAGTATCGGTGCTTGTTGGAATGGCGATTTTCGTCCCGCTACGATTTCACGATATCGGTGCGATCGTCTTTTTTACGTTGGCGGCTTCGTTGGTGATGTCGCAGATCGGGCTTATCGTCGGGATCTGGGCCGAGAAATTCGACAACATCGCCTTCATCACCAATTTTGTAATCATGCCGCTGTCGTTCTTGTCAGGGACTTTCTACTCGATCGATCGCTTGCCTGAAATTTGGCAGACGTTCCTGCACTTCAACCCGTTCTTCTACATGATCGATGGGCTGCGTTACGGTTTTGTCGGCCGGGCCGAAAGCTCGTTATGGGTTGGGGTCATTGGTCTTGTAGCGCTGATCACCGTTCTTTGGACCGCGAGCTACGTGATGTTTTTACGCGGCTATAAACTAAAAGCGTAAATCCCTGTTTCAGGTTGATCCGCAACGCTGAGAAAATTGACGCCTGAAACGG
This sequence comes from Alphaproteobacteria bacterium, assembly GCA_963583675.1. GTDB lineage: Bacteria > Pseudomonadota > Alphaproteobacteria > SHVV01 > SHVV01 > CAUZWH01. The sequence goes on along the minus strand of CAUZWH010000306.1, from coordinate 3,481 downwards.
CTGTCACCATACTCAAACGCTTCCGCTGCGGTTCACAAAATGATGAGTGGTGAGCAACATGACCTCGCCTGTTATGCCGACCTATGCACGTGCCGACGTTGCTTTCGAGCGCGGTGAGGGCCCCTATCTGTTTACGTCAGCTGGGGAGCGATACCTCGATTTCGGTTCGGGCATCGCGGTCACGTCCTTGGGCCACGCCCATCCGCATCTCGTTGAAGCGCTTAAGGCCCAGGCGGAAAAGCTTTGGCACACCTCCAACCTCTATCGGATCGAAGGTCAGGAGCGCCTCGCTGAACGTCTGGTAGAAAACAGCTTTGCCGACACCGTATTCTTCGGAAATTCCGGTGCGGAGGCCCTCGAATGCTGCATCAAGCTTGCGCGTAAATACCAATACGCAATTGGCGCCCCAGAGCGCTATCGCATCCTCACCTTTGAAGGTGCGTTTCACGGCCGCACGCTCGCCACCCTGGCGGCCGGCGGGCAAGAGAAGCATCTCGAAGGTTTTGGGCCCGTCGTCGAGGGCTTCGATCAGGTCGAATGGGGCGATGTAGCGGCCGCTCACGATGCGATTGGAAAGCAAACGGCGGCAATCTTGGTTGAGCCGATCGAGGGCGAAAGCGGTGTTCGCATGCCGGTGAAGAATTTTCTTCGGGATCTTCGATCGCTTGCAGATGAACACGGCGTGCTCTTGATGCTCGATGAAGTACAGACTGGCATAGGGCGCACAGGGAAGTTCCTTGCGCACGAACATTGGGGCGTGGCCCCAGATGTGGCGGCCGTCGCCAAGGCGCTTGGCGGCGGGTTTCCGATCGGTGCATGCCTGGCGACCGCAACTGCGGCGCAGGGAATGGTCGCGGGAACGCATGGGTCGACATTCGGGGGTAACCCACTTGCGGTTGCGGCGGCGAATGCAGTGCTCGATATCATGCTGGCGGACGGTTTCTTCGACCAGGTCGAGGTGATGCACAAGAAACTGATCGATGGCGTCGACAGCATTGCCCGCCGCTACCAGGGTGTAATCGCGGAAGTGCGCGGCCTTGGCATGTTGATCGGCATGCGCTGCATCGGTCCCAACACCGACCTCGTAGCGGCATTGCGCGAGCGCGAGATGCTTGTGATACCAGCGGGCGACAATGTTGTTCGGTTGTTGCCGCCGTTGATCATCGACGAGAGCCATATCGATGAGGCGCTTGAGAAATTAGCTGATGCCTGTGCGGAGATCGCGGCAAAATGAACGGACCTCGTCATTTTCTAGATCTCGACACCCTCGACACCGCGACGCTCCGTACAATCCTCCAACGTGCCGAGCAATTGCGGGCGGGTGGGGCAGGCAACGGCGAACGGCCGCTCGAAGGCCGGGTTCTTGCGTTGATCTTTGAATCACCGTCGACGCGTACCCGCGTCTCCTTCGATGTCGCAATGCGCCAACTCGGCGGTCAAACCATCTTTTTGCGTGGTGAGGAGATGCAGCTCGGTCGCGGAGAGACAGTTGCTGACACCGCACGGGTGCTGTCGCGCTACGTGGACGCGATCATGATTCGCGCGCAACGTCACGACACGTTGCTGGAGCTGGCGGAACACGCTGAGGTGCCGGTGATAAACGGCCTGACTGATAATAGCCATCCGTGCCAGTTGATGGCGGATATCATGACGTTCGAACAACACCGCGGACCGATTGCCGGTAAGACCGTGGCGTGGACCGGCGACGGCAATAATGTCGCGACGTCCTGGATCCATGCGGCGGTCCGGTTCGACTTCGAACTTCGGATGGCCTGCCCAGAGGAGCTACGCCCGTCGCCAAAGGTGCTCGACTGGGCGCGCGAGGAGGGTGGACGGGTGACCCTGCACGACGATCCAGAGGGCGCCGTCGATGGTGTCGATTGTGTCGTAACCGACGCATGGGTATCCATGCGCGACGACCCCGGCGAGGATCGCTACAATTTTCTCGCGCCGTATCAGGTCAACGAGCGGTTGATGGGCTTCGCTGATAAGGACGCCATTTTTATGCACTGCCTCCCGGCGCATCGCGGCGAGGAGGTAACCGGCGGCGTTATCGATGGCCCGCAATCCATCGTTTGGGATGAGGCCGAGAACCGGCTGCATGCACAAAAGGCAATTCTCGACTGGTGCTTTCAAACGTGAGTGCATCTGCGTATTTGATCGAACCGCAAGATGATTTGACGCTGCCGTTTCAGGTCGATGCGCTCGATCTTCGTGGTCGAGTCGTTCGGCTAGGGCCGGCGATCGATACGATGCTCTCGCAACATGACTATCCCGAACCGGTTGCCACCATGTTGGGCGAACTCGTCGTCGCGACCACACTTCTCGCAGGAGCGCTGAAGTTTGACGGAATTCTGACAGCTCAAATCAAAAGCGACGGCCCGATCAGGCTTATTGTCGTTGATTTCAAAACGCCCGGGCACTTACGCGCATACGCTCGTTTCGATGACGTTGAGGTTACCAACGCATTCGCAGTCGCGGCCCGCTATGGCAACCCGGTTCAGTGCTTTCTCGGGCGGGGAAATCTCGCTATAACTGTAGATCAAGGTCCTGACACCGAACGCTACCAGGGGTTGGTCGAGCTGATCGGCAAAACGCTGGTTGATTGCGTTCACCATTATCTCAAGCAATCCGAGCAACACAACGCGTTGATGCGCATTGCCGTCAAACCGCCCGATACCGCAGCCGCCGATCGCGGTTGGCGCGCGGGCGGGTTAATGGTTCAACACATGCCAGGTTTACTTGCGGGCCGCCTTCAGGAGGAGCGCATCCAGGATGAACATCTGGATCTTTGGAATCGTGCAGAAGTGTTAGCATCGAGCGCGCGGCAGGACGAACTCGTAGACCCCGAGCTTGGACCAGATGCGTTATTGTGGCGTTTGTTCCACCTCGACGGTGTACGGGTGTTTAACCCAGCGACGCTTAAAACCAAGTGCCGGTGCAGCCGCGATCGAATCGTCGGGGTGCTATCATCGTTTCCGGTCGCAGAGTTGGAGTCGATGCGGGTGGATGAGAGGATCGACGTTACCTGCGAATTCTGTAATCGAAAGTACGACTTTACCTTGGTGGAGATCACGACTCATGCTAGTTGAGATCAACGCTATCGTCGCTAATTGGCGCGTCCAATATGGTCGTGAACTGAGGCGCCGAGCGCGGCCCTTCGTGCGCTCAAGCGTTGTGGCGATGACGATGGTGGCTACGCTAAGTGCCCTCGCCGCCTGCGCGGCAAGCCCGCCGAAGGCATCGGCGCCAGAGTTGAGCTACGCGAATCTTGGTCCAATCCGGCTCGACGTGGCCAAGATCGAAATCATTGATGATTATCTCCCGCCTTTGAAGCGGCCGAACGTCGAGCATGAGTTTCCGATCTCGCCGGCTGAAGCTGTACAGCGCTGGGCGCGCGATCGATTGGTAGCAGGCGGTCGGGAACGAACCGCCCGCTTTATCATCCGCGCAGCCGGTGTGCGCGAGATCGCGCTTAAGA
>CAUZWH010000305.1:0-4459 GCA_963583675.1 Alphaproteobacteria bacterium | reverse complement strand
GTGATCGGGCGGTTGTCCAGCGCAAGCGAATCAGCCGCACTTTGAACCGCGCCGATGCAGGTAGCATCGAATTTTACCGGCGCGGAATACCAGATCTCCTCGAATTTGAGATCACAGCCGCGATCTGAAGCGATCCCTTCGCACACAGACTTAAAAGAAGTTCCCATGGTCGCAAGCGTATCGGCATCGGGATGGCGCAAATCCAGGGTCAAGAAAACATGGCCCGGGATCACGTTGCGCGAATTGGGGCTTACCTCCATCATCCCGATGGTGGTCCGCGCATCGCTCGTCGTCTCGCCCAGACGATTGGCTTCCACCACCATCATTGAGGCTGCCACGAGCGCGTCCTTGCGCCGGTCCATCGGCGTGGTGCCAGCATGGGATTCCATGCCGGTCACTTCGACTTCATACCAACGAATGCCCTGCACACCTTGCACGACGCCGATGGTCTTGCCGTCGGCCTCGAGGATGGGCCCCTGCTCGATGTGCGTTTCAAAGAATGCACCGACATCGCGACCGCCGCATTCCATGTCGCCGGCGTAGCCGATGCGTTCGAGTTCCTCAGCGATCGTTTTGCCGTCACGGTCTTTGCAAGCAAGCGCGTAATCCAGCTCGAATTCACCGCCAAACACACCCGAAGCGACCATCGCCGGGGCGAAGCGCGAGCCCTCTTCGTTGGTCCAGGCCGAGACTTCGATCGGCGCGTTGGTTTCATAATCGAGATCGTTGAGCGTACGAATTACCTCGAGCCCGGCCAGGACGCCGTAAATACCATCGAACTTGCCGCCGGTCGGCTGACTATCGATGTGGCTGCCGGTCATAACCGGGGGCCGCGATTCGTCCTTGCCCGGACGGCGCGCAAAAATATTACCCATCTTGTCGACGCCGACGGTGCAGCCCGCATCCTCACACCAGCGCACAAACAAATCGCGAGCCTGTTTGTCGAGATCGGTTAGCGCCAAACGACAGACGCCGCCCTTCTCGGTAGCGCCGATTTGCGCCATCTCCATCAGGCTGTCCCATAACCGCTGTCCGTTCACACGAATGTTTTGCACAGCCGCCTCCCTCTTGCTGGTAGAACTCTGATCTCAATCATAGTCCGGTGTTGGCCGATTGCGGCCGGCCTTTCTAGCGAATATGCGCAACTTTTTTGGATTACTGATACGACGCGCCGCAGCGGTCGTTGGTGTGGCGGCGACGCTGCTAGCGATTGCACAACAAAGTCGTGCCGAAACGGTTGATCTCGAACTGGTCTTGGCGGTCGACGCATCGGCGAGTGTCGGCGGTTGGGAGTACTACACGCAAATCCATGGCTATGCCGATGCGTTCCGCAATCCGGCGGTGCTGAGCGCCATCCAGTCGATCGGCGACCGCGGTATCGCCGTAACGCTGGTTTTATGGTCGAGCGCCAATGCGCAGTCGATGGTGGTGGATTGGCATATCATTCGCAATGCTGGTGACACGCAAAAGTTTGCTGGCGCCTTGGTCACGGCCAACCGCACGAGCGCCGGAAAAACCGCAATTGGCAACGCGCTCCTCTTCGCCGCCAACCTGCTGACCAACGACGACATCAAGGGACGACGCCGAACCATCGATCTCTCGGGGGACGGCAGCGACGATGACGGACTCGGCGCGCCACGGGCCCGCGATCTGATTGTGGCTAACAATATAACGATCAACGCGCTGGCGATTGTCAGTGGCGACCTGAAGCTTGAATCCTACTATCGCGACAATGTGATCGGCGGCCCCAACGCGTTTGTCGAGGTCGCCAAGAGCTACGCCAGTTTCCCGCCCGCCGTGCTGCGCAAGCTATTGCGAGAAATTCAAGGGCTACCGGTCTCCCAGGATAATCGCAAATACAAAAAACAGCTTGCCTTCGGCCCCCCTTAACGGTTGTTTAGGGTGCCCTGTCTTGGCAGAGTCGGGGCCTCGCGCAAGGGAGATTGCCATGGCCGCGACGTATGTCGATGAGTTCACCAATCCATTCACATTATCGCCCGAATCAACCGCGCTTCTGGTCATCGACATGCAGTATGCCAGCGGCAGCCGGCATCATGGGCTGGGCAAGGTTTTAGCCGAGCAGGGCCGCCTCGACGAGGCGTCGTATCGGTTCGACCGCATCGATAATCTCCTGATCCCCAACATCCAGCGTTTGCTCAAGGCATTTCGCGAAAACGATGCCCGCGTCATTTACGTGACCCTGGGGCCGACCGCGCCTGACTACAGCGACGCGCCGCCCCATTTGAAGGGATTTTTCCAGACTACGAACAATCACGAGGGCACCCGCGAGCATGAGGTTGTCGACGAACTCAAGCCCCAGCCCGGCGATCTCGTTGTCAACAAAACCACACAAGGCGCATTTGGCTCCAGCGGTATCGAGGCCATGCTCAAAGCTGCTGGGATAAGCGAAGTCGTTTGCACCGGGGTTTCGACCAACAATTGCGTCGGGATGACGGCCCAGGAAGCGAGTGACCGGTGCTATGGCAGCGTAATTGTTTCGGATGCCACAGGCACCTGCAGCGACGAGATGCAGGACGCCTATACCACGACATTCCGCCGCCTTTGGGGCCGGGTCATGTCGTGTGACGAGGTCATTGCCGAACTCGAAGCTCACAAACCCAACCGCCGCGCCGCCGCGGCGGAGTAATCGCCAGAATATTTGCAGGTAGCACCTGATGACCGATGAGATTCAAGAAGCACTCGACAAGATCTTTGCCGCCGACTCGGAGATCTACCAGGATCGCGGCTTCCAGCGCCGGATCGGCTACGGAACCCGACCGGCACTGATTAATATCGATCTCGCCAATGCCTGGACGCGGCCCGGCAACCCGTTTTCGTGCGAACATATGGATGTGATCATCCCGGCGACGCAGAAACTGTTGACGGCGGCACGCGCCAAGCGCATCCCGATCGTGTTCACCTCGACCGCGTACAACGTCACCGACTGCCACAACACCGATATGGGCCTGTGGCATCACAAAATACCGGCCGAGCAGTTACAGGTGGGGACCTGGGAGACCGAAATCGACGATCGCATTGCGCCGCAACCGGGCGAGCACGTGATTGTCAAAAAACGTGCCAGTGCATTCCACGGAACCTATCTTTCGAGCTTCTTGAAAGCAGCCGGTGTCGACACGGTGATTCTCACCGGCGTCACGATGGCCGGGTGTGTTCGCCATTCGACCGAAGACGCCATCGCCGAGGGCTTCCGTCCGATTCTCGTCCGCGAGGCGTGCGGCGACCGGGTGCCGGGGGTGGTAGAATGGAACCTATTCGACATCGATGCGAAATTTGGTGACGTCGAACCGCTCGATAACGTGCTGGCATATCTTGAGGGGCTTGAATTACGCAACGACCTCGCGGCGCCCTACGACGGCGCGTAGAGCATCGCATCGGGCCGGGCCGCAAAAAGAATTTTGACCGGGGAGACGACGTGTGATTCGATTGGGTGTAGATGTCGGCGGAACATTCACCGACCTTGTTCTGACTGACGACACAACGGGATCGATCCACGTCAACAAAGTCCCGACAACGCCGCAAGATCCGTCAATCGGCACCATGGACGGGGCGATGGAGTTATGCGGGATGGCCGGCGTATCGCCATCCGACGTCGAACAGTTTTTCCACGGCACCACGATCGCCACCAACATCGTGCTCGAGCACAACGGCGCTCGCGCCGGTTTACTGACAACCGAGGGCTATCGCGACATCCTGCATATTGCCCGCCACAAGCGTCCCTACAATTTCAGTCTGCAACAGGATCTGCCGTGGCAGAAATATCCGCTCGTGCGGCGGCGCTACCGGCTGCCGATTCGGGAACGGATTATCGCGCCGAACGGCGAAATCATGACGCCGCTCAGCGAGGAAGATGTCGTCGAAGCCGTTCGTAAATTACGTAAAGCGAACGTGGAAGCGATCTCGGTTTGCTTCATGTTTTCGTTCCTCAATCCGGAGCATGAGATCCGCGCCGGCGAAATCATCCGCAAAGAGTGGCCCGACATTTTCCTGTCGTTAAGCCACGAGGTGATCCCGCAATACCGCGAGTATGAGCGCTTCAGCACAACCTGTCTCAACTCCTACGTTGGGCCCAAAACCGCGACCTACGTCGCCAACCTAGACAAGGCGATGAAAGAAAAGCAGTTCCGCGCCGAACTGCATTTAATGCAGACCAATGGCGGGGCAGCCACCGCCCAGGGCGCGGTCGAGCGCCCCGTAACACTATTGATGTCGGGTCCGGTCGCTGGGTTAATCGGCGGTATTTGGGCGAGCGGTCAGTCTGGCTTCAAAAACGTCGTCACGCTGGATGTCGGGGGCACATCGGCTGATATCGGCGTTGCGCCGGATGGCAAGATGTCGATGAAGCATCTGCTCGACACCAAGATCGGTGACTACCAGGCGATGGTACCAATGGTTGATATCGATACCATTGGGGCCGGTGGCGGGTCGATTGCCTATGTCG
>CAUZWH010000304.1:0-4460 GCA_963583675.1 Alphaproteobacteria bacterium | reverse complement strand
CCGCCGCGGTCACGCGCGCCAGAAAATTTCCAGCGAGAGATTCGAACAGCTGTTCATCCAAAGTCATTTCCAATTCTCTTCGGCTGTCCGGGCTCGATATAGCAGCCCCACCTTGCCGCCACAACAATGCGACGCCGATAGCGAGATGCCAAACCGATGGTAGTTGTACATTTCACCGATGCCCGACTCATAGGCTGCAAAATTCGCAAGGTTGCGCGGCAAAAGGTGCTTCGTTATAACAGCGCGCCGTGCGGTCGCTTCGCCACGTTGACGACCGCGACGGCCTTCTCGGCCTGTAGGGTTAACACATGAAAAAAGATATCCATCCCGATTATCACGAGATCTCGATCGTGATGACCGATGGCACCGAGTTCAAGACCCGTTCGACCTGGGGTAAAGAGGGCGATGTGATGAAGCTCGATGTCGACCCTAAATCACATCCGGCATGGACAGGTGGTGGTCACCAACTCGTCGATAGCGGTGGTCAGGTTGCAAAGTTCCAAAAGCGTTTTAAGGACTTCGGCCTGAGCTAGCCAGTTTTTCGCGAACTCTACGGCGGCCTGACGGTCGAGAGTTTGCCGCCGCCAAGAGCGTTTGAGACAGCGTCAAAAACAAAATTGGGCCATCGCGACGCTCTAGGGCTTGAAGTCGCTTGAGGAATCTCCCACATCTTGTGTGTCGGTGCTTGCCCCGTTTGGGGGATCGCCGCAATCACACGAGCGGCGCCATGTGGCGGGCTCACTAACGTTCTCGATTGCTCAAGGAGGATCCTGAGAATGCACGCAAATTATCTCGTTCCCCATCCCGGATTTGGTCGTGGTATGCAGCGTCGGCTGCGCGGCGTACGTCCGTTTGGCAGTTTACATCGTGAGATCGAAGATCTGTTCGATCGGGCGTTTCGCGGATCTAACACGTCAGCCACAGACGATCCAGAGAACCGCACCACGTTGCTGGCAACACGGGTAAATGTGCTGGAAGGCGATGGCGATTACACGGTCACGGCTGAATTGCCGGGGCTCGACGAAAAGGAATTGAAGGTCGAATTAAACGACGGCAGCCTCACCATTGAGGGTGAGAAAAAGGCCGAGCGTACTGACGAGGCCAGCGATTTCCATCTCGTCGAGCGGACCTTCGGCACCTTCAAACGCACGTTCCAGGTGCCAACGGATGTCAACGTCGATGGAATCGACGCATCGTTCAAAAACGGCGTCCTGACGGTAACCCTGCCCAAGAAGGAAGAAGCCAAGAAGACGGTGAAAAAGATCGCCGTCAAAGCGAACTAACCCCCCAACCCTGTGAGACGGGCCCCCGCCAACTGGCGGGGGCATTGTCGTTCTGGCTCCACCTGTTGCTTCACATGTCTCGGATTACATCAGATGCTCTATGAGGGTCCGCAGAGCCTCATCCGGGTATTCCTCCATAATCATGTGACCGCAGTTCGGCAACACAACTATCGTTACATTAGGTATCGCTTCGGCAAGGGATTGTGCGGTCTTGGGACGAGTCATTCGATCACGTTCACCCAGCAGCAATAGCGCTGAGCAGGCGACCTTGGCTGCCGCGTTCAGACCGCCGTTATAGTCGGCGGCCGCCTGCAAGTCAGCGTGAACGGCGCCGTCCGGTGCCCGCTCCAGCAAACGGATCGAGCCCCCCATCATCCATAGGCCGGGCACCTTGTTGCGTCCGAGGTGGGCGCTGTAGCCATGCGCCCAACTGTTGATGAGGTCGAGCGCCTGGTGATCATTCGCCGCGGTCCTGCCGAGCAGATCATCGTGCACCGCCATTGGGAAATTTACCCCCAGCATTGCCAGCGAATCGATCCGCTCGGGCGCCTGCGCGGTCGCCTCCAGCGCGACCAGCCCACCAACGCTGTGGCCGACCAGGATCGCCCGGGCCACGCCGGCGCAATCCATCAAGCGCAACAGCCATGTCGCCATATCCGGCACTGACTCCAGCAACGGTGGATCGGAACGACCATGCCCAGGCAAATCGATCGCCAGCACCGCAAAGCCGTGATGTGCGAAGTAGCGCGCCTGGAGAACCCAGACGCTGTGATCGCCGCCCGCGCCGTGAATGAAGATGATGCAGGGCTTGTCGATAGTGAAGGGTTGGCCACCGGTGGTGGCAAAAACCTTGCGGCCGTCGACGGTGAATTCCACGCTAACCTCGCTGTGACGTGCGTAGCGCTTGATCGAGATCGCTCAAGAGATCGGTCACATCTTCGAGCCCGATCGACAACCGCACCATGTCTTCACCAACCCCCGATGCTTCTAGGGCCTGAGCATCCATCTGCTGGTGGGTGGTCGTTGCTGGATGAATGACCAGCGATTTGGCGTCACCGACATTGGCGAGGTGGGAAAATATTCTTAGGCCCTCGATGAAGCGTCGTCCCGCCTCACGGCCGCCTTTGATCCCAAAACTGAGTACCGCCCCCGCCCCCTTGGGAAGTAGACGCTGGGCGAGCTCGTGATCTGGATGCTGGTTTAGATCGGGGTGATTGACCCACGATACCGCGTCGTTGGTGTCTAGAAAGTGAGCGACCGCGTGCGCATTCTCGACGTGGCGTTGCATGCGCACTGGCAGGGTCTCGACGCCCTGGAGAATGTAAAAAGCAGTGGTCGGACTCATGCAGGCGCCAAAGTCTCGCAAGCCCTCAGCCCGGGCCCGCATGATGAACGCGGCCGGGCCGAACTCCTCGGCAAAATCGAGGCCGTGATAGCCTGCATAGGGTTCGGTCATCGTCGGGAACTTACCCGACGCCTCCCAATCGAAGCGGCCCCCGTCAACCAGGGCCCCGCCGATAGCAACGCCGTGTCCGCCAAGAAACTTGGTGACCGAATGCATGATGAGATCGGCACCAAGATCGAACGGTCGGCACAGGTAGGGCGTCGTAAACGTTGCATCGATCATCAGTGGAATCGCTGCTTCATGCGCCACCGCCGCAACCGCTGGCAGATCAAGAACCTCCAAGCCGGGATTACCGACGGTTTCGGCGAAAACCATACGAGTCTCGGGACGAATGGCATGACGGAAACCATCGATGTCGCGGGGATGAACGAACGATGTCTCGATTCCGAAGCGCGGTAGCGTATGCATGAACATATTGTGCGAACCGCCATAGATCGCTGACGAAGACACGATGTGCCCACCGCTTCCCATTAGTGTCGCCACCGCGAGATGAAGTGCGGCCTGCCCGCTCGCCGTACAGACCGTACCCACACCACCTTCGAGGGCGGCGAGGCGTTCTTCGAGCACCGCCGTGGTTGGGTTTGAAATCCGCGAATAAATGTGCCCGGCTCGCTCAAGGTTGAACAATGAAGCGGCATGTTCGGTATCGTCGAAGACGTAAGACGTCGTCTGGTAGATCGGCACGGCGCGCGCGCCGGTCGCTGGATCCGGTTGTTGGCCGGCGTGCAACGATAGTGTGTCGAATTTGAGATAGTTGGGATCGACCATTGGGACCTCGGCTCCAAGCGACGGCCCCGGCAATCTAAAGGCGCTGCCCTCACCCCTCAAGCGAATCGGTCACTTGGCGCGAGCCGCAAAGAAAAAAGCCGCCCCGAAGGGCGGCTTTTAGAGGTATCGAACGAAATGGAAGTTTTAGGCGGCGTTCAATTTTTTTGAACGCTTGTGCAACACGGATTATCAGCAAAATTCGTTAAGGAAAGGTTAATGCTACGGCCATAGGGCTGGGTGACGTCGAGTTCGCAGACCTTGCGGCTCAGAAGCGAGTGGATCCACCGCTAGGTTTTGAAAACCGCGTCGGCATCTCCGCGCGCGCCTTCTTTAGAATCGATCATCGCGCGGGCTTCGGCGATTTGCGCTTCGCAGGCGGCGATCAAACGCTCCAATTCTTCGAGTGACATTTCTTCAAGTTTGCGCGGTGCCCTGGGTGTTGGCAGGAAGTCTTCTTCATCCATCGTGTTCCTCCGCGCGCGCGACAACTGGCGGCGCTGCCGCACCCCTGGATCTAATATCGTCGCCAGTACGACAAGATGGTAATAGACCAACCAGCGCCCGTCATTAGATCCAGTTAATAGGACGAGCCGCTAAGACAAGGAGCGCCGCTGTGTCGCAGAACGTGCCAGAAACTATGAACGTGATCGAAATCCGTGAACCCGGCGGACCGGAGGCACTCGAAATCGGACCGCGACCGACGCCACAGCCAAGTTACGGTGAGATCCTGATCGCGGTTGCCGCCGCTGGCATCAATCGCGCCGATTGTATGCAACGTGCCGGCGGCTATCCGCCGCCGCCTGGAGCGCCGGATGTGTTGGGCCTCGAAGCCTCCGGCACTGTCGCCGCGGTGGGACCCGGCGTTACTCGCTACTCGCCCGGCGACGAGGTCTGTGCGCTGGTTAGTGGGGGTGGCTACGCTGAATATTGCCTTGCCCCAGCCGACAATGCGCTTCCCATCCCAGCCGGGCTCGACGCGATCGCCGGCGGCGCGTTGCCAGAGG
>CAUZWH010000303.1:0-4467 GCA_963583675.1 Alphaproteobacteria bacterium | reverse complement strand
ATCTGCGATGGGTCGATCTCAAAAAAAGAAAGGCGGAAATCCGAGGATTTCCGCCAGTGATAACAGGGAGGCTTCACGTCTGGGAGACGTGGGACCAGACACCGTATTCAGCGCTGGCCCAGGCCGGGCTAACGCCCGGTTGGGAGGCGAATGTCGCGCTACAACATTCGCTGTATTCAGATATACGCCCGCTACCCATCCGCGTGTAGGGAAATATTAACAATCCAGCCATGCACTATTTGCATAGCTGTTATCCACAAGCCGGTGCGCCGTTCTAGAACTGCCACTCCGCAACTTTATCCACAATGAAGTCGCGAAATGTGGTGATTCGCTTAGTGTTGCGGAGCTCCTCAGGATAGACGAAGTAGATGTCGTAGGCGGGGCCTTCGACATCGGGGAGGATACGGGTCAGCAATCCTGATTCGCATGGGTCGCGCGCCAAATAGTCAGGTAGCGAGGCGATCCCGACCCCGGTTTCAACGCTGATCATCAGTCCTTGTACGCTGTTGACGCGAAGAACAGCGCGTCGTACGCCAGCCCCGGTTTCGGAATGAAGCAGCCAGTTTACCTCCGGAACCGGCGAAGGCACGTTGGCTCCCCACACGATCAGTCGATGATTATCGAGATCCGCAGCAGTTTGCGGGACGCCATGCTTTTGTACGTAGGCCTGCGACGCATAGATGTGGTGATGCATACGCATCAAGCGCCGCTGGACAAGGTCGGGTTGAGTTGACGGCCGCATACGTATTCCAACATCGGCCTCACGCATACTGAGGTCGAGTTCATGGTCGTCCACTTGTAGGGCGACGTTGATCTCGGGATAGAGCTCAAGGAACTCACCGAGCCGCGGCGTTAGCCACAACGAGCCAAAGCCGACGGTGGTGGTAATCTTGAGTTCGCCGCTCGGTTTGTCGCGGGATTCGCCAATTAGGGCTTCGGCAATTGCGAGTTTGCCGGATACGTCGTGCGCGGTCTCATAAAGGGCTTCGCCGGGTTCGGTCAGAATCAGGCCGCGCGCGTGGCGGTGGAACAACGCCACCGATAAGCTTTCCTCGAGCGCGCTGATCTGCCGGCTGACCGCCGATTGACTCAGATTGAGTTGCTCACCCGCGCGCGTGAAACTTCCGGCCTGGGCGACCGCGTGGAAAACCCGCAGTTTGTCCCAATCCAAATGTCTGCCGGGTGGTGCCATCAAGAAATCCGTCCATTGCCGTTACTCGGCGGCAATGGCGATTTCACTCTCAGCGAGAAATTTAGCCGCTTCCAATGCCGCCATGCAGCCGGTGCCTGCGGCCGTGACAGCCTGGCGATAGATTTTGTCCTGCACGTCGCCGGCGGCAAAAACACCGGGCACGCTGGTGCGTGTCGAATCGGCTTTGGTGACCAAGTACCCGTCATCGTCCATCTCAAGTTGATCTTTGAACAGCTGGGTCTCCGGGACATGGCCGATCGCGACAAATACGCCGTCAATGGCGACGTTTTTTGTAGCCTCGTTCCTGACGTCGCGCAGGCGTACGCCCAATACGTCAGGGGGATCCTCATTGCCGATCACTTCATCGACCACGTGGTTCCAAACGATCTCGACCTTGTCGTTCGTGAACAACCGGTCCTGCAGGATCTTTTCGGCGCGCAGGGAATCACGCCGGTGCACCAAGGTAACTTTGGTCGCGTGGTTGGTGAGGTAGAGCGCCTCCTCGACTGCCGTGTTGCCGCCGCCGACAACCAATACTTCTTTGCCGCGGAAGAAAAACCCGTCACAGGTTGCGCAAGCCGAGACTCCAAACCCTTTGAATTTTTGTTCACTGTCGAGACCCAGCCAACGCGCTTGAGCACCCGTCGAAACAATGACGGTGTCGCCACTGTAGGTGTCGCCACTATCACCCGTGCACTGAAAGGGCCGCCGGCTGAAATCGATATCAGTGATGATATCACTGATGAAATCAGTACCGACGCTGGCGGCTTGTTCCTGCATCTGTTCCATCAACCATGGGCCCTGTACGACGTCGGAAAAACCTGGATAGTTCTCGACGTCGGTGGTGATGGTCATCTGACCGCCCGGCTGAATACCGTGAATGAGCAATGGCTTGTGGCCGCCGCGTGCGGCGTAGATCGCCGCGGTCAGGCCGGCGGGGCCGGATCCGAGAATGATAATGGAGCTGTGATGATGTGCAGACATTGCGTGTTCCTGAAGCAATCCAGATAAACGACCGGCGCCGAGCGGTCGTTTCGACCTCAACGATTCCTACATCATATTTATAGGCGTTCGTGTCGCATCGCCACCGACAATTGGAGATATGGGCTCCACTCGCGCGGCGGTTCATGCGTTTGATAGTCCGAGCCGGCGACGGACCTCAGCGGCGATAGTCGCAGTTTCATCGAGCCGCTTGTTGGTGCGACCGCTGAGACTCCCCTCGAACGGCTGGGTGTATCCCGCCTGCATCAAGGTGCGATGGAACTCGCGGAACTTGGCGGACCCACCAGATAGCGGGGCGACATAGACCGGCTTACCCGTGCTACAGGCCTCCGACGTCATCGATACCGAGTCGGCCGTCACGACAATGGCATCGGCGAGGGCCAGGAAGCCGAAATAGGGGTTTTCGCCGGACCCATCTGACAGAACCGCGGCGAGTCGGGCCAGTCCGTCGCGTAGGCGCGACGCGTTCTCGGGACCGGTGCGCCGCGACGTCGTCACCGCCAGGCCCGCACCCTCGTCTTCGACCAGCTTCGTCAGGCCTTCGATGAGAGCACCTGTGTCCGCGGCTGTCATGGCATATGCACGATTCGAACCACCGATCAGGACGGCAATGAGAGGGCGGGGCAGGTCGGCGAGCAAACCGGAAAATTGTTCAGCGCCTTCTTTAAGGCGCTGGGGCGTAATCCGGTTTAGTGCGCCCATCGTGCTGATGACGTTGACTGCATTGAGGTGGTCGTGGCGGGGAGGTATGACAAGATCGAAGTGATGCGCCGGAATACGCGGGTTCTGGATTTGCACGGCGAAGGTGTGCCCGCGCGACGCGCGTTTGATCGCGACGGCATAAGCGACGCTGGTGCGGCCCGAGGCGATAAGCAGGTCGGGCCAAGGCGGCGTCAGCGTATCGCTGTCATGGGCGAGTGACTTATTGGGATTAGTACCGACCATCCATGTCCACCAGCGGGTTGGCAGGTGCCGCCAGAGGTAGCGGGGGACGATTCGTTTGACAGAGAAGTCAAGACCGACGGCTTCCGCCAGACCGATACATTGGTTTTCTGTTCCGGCTTTGCCGTCGGTTAGCACCCAGCAAGACAACTCAGTCTCAGAACGTGGGGGGGAGACCGTCTCGTTGTCTGTTGGCATGTGTTATTGGCGGTAATGCAGGCCGTTGAGTGATCTCAGCGACCGAATCCGAGAAAGACAGGTACCGGCGTGGAGCGTCAAAAACGAAAGATAGTTACCGGTTTTCGAAGCAATGTTATACATAATGTCGCGGCATCCGAGCCGCTAAAGAACCATCTGGGGGGAGATTTGTGGCGCGAGTCAAACTCGACGAGATTGACAAACGCATTCTACGCGACCTACAGGCCAACGGGCGCATTACCAATGTCGAGCTGGCGCGGCGCGTCGGCATATCGGCGCCGCCGTGCTTGCGTCGCGTAAGAGCGCTTGAGGAAGCCGACTATATCCGTGGCTACCACGCTGATCTCAACGGAGCCAAGCTCGGTTTCGGTGTCACAGTATTCGCCCAAGTCGGCCTGAATAGCCAAGCCGAGGCCGATCTCACAGCTTTCGAAGAGTTGGTTGCGACGTGGCCAATGGTGCGCGAGTGCTACATGCTTGCGGGAGAGGCAGATTTCTACCTAAAAATTGTGGCCGCCGATTGGGATGCCTACCAGCGCTTTCTCACGACCGAGCTAACGGCTGCGCCAAATGTCGGCAACGTTAAGAGTTCACTTGCGATTCGAGCATCCAAGCTCGAACCGGGGGTGCCGCTCTAGCAGAACTCGTCGGTATGATTCTTATCGTAATGTTTCTAGTCATGGTTTTTTGGCGTTTGCTACTAATCGACGCCGGCTACTTAAAACTGACCGCGAGAATCTCGTAGTACTTGTCACCACTCGGGGTTGCTACCTCCACCGAATCTCCCTTGGCCTTGCCAATTAGAGCTCGCGCCAAGGGTGCTGAAACCGCCAGCTTTCCCGATTTAATATCGCCCTCGGACGGCCCAACGATCTGATATGTGGACTTGCCGCCGCTTTCCGCGTCGACAAGCTCGACCGTGGCACCGAATGTGATCGTTGAGCCCGATAGCTTTGAGACGTCGATCACCTCGGCGCGACTGATCTTGTCTTCAAGATCAGCAACGCGGGCCTCGATGAAGCCCTGGCGGTCCTTGGCGGCGTGATATTCCGCGTTTTCCGAAATGTCTCCATGTTCGCGCGCCTCAGCAATCGCCCTGACGACCGCCGGGCGCTCGATCGATCTGAGCTTTT
>CAUZWH010000302.1:0-4490 GCA_963583675.1 Alphaproteobacteria bacterium | reverse complement strand
TTCAATGCCGTGACCAGCGGCCTCGACACCAATGATCTCAACTCCCTCGTCGTCGAGAAACGGATGGAAGAGTCCGATCGCGTTGGACCCGCCGCCGATGCAGGCGACCAGTGTATCCGGCAGCCGGCCCTCTCGCTCCATCATCTGTTCGCGTGCTTCGCGACCGATTACCGATTGAAAATCTCGTACCATCTCTGGATAGGGATGGGGCCCCGCGACAGTGCCGATGATGTAGAAGGTGTCCTCAACATTGGTCACCCAGTCGCGTAGCGCTTCATTCATGGCGTCTTTAAGTGTCCGCGACCCCGATACGACCGGTCGCACCTCGGCGCCGAGAAGTTTCATACGAAATACGTTGGGCGACTGTCGCTTTATATCGGTTTCGCCCATATAGACGACACAGGGAAGATCAAACAGCGCGGCAACCGTTGCCGCGGCGACACCGTGCTGACCGGCCCCGGTTTCGGCTATGATACGGCGCTTGCCCATGCGCCGCGCGAGCAGTATTTGCCCAATGCAATTATTGATCTTGTGCGCGCCGGTATGATTGAGCTCGTCACGCTTGAAATAGATCTTCGCGCCGCCGAAGTGGTCGGTGAGCCGCGTCGCGAAGTAGAGCGGGCTCGGCCGGCCGACATAATCACGGAAGTAGTAGTCCATATCGGCGGTGAAGGCGGGGTCTGTTCTGGCATCTTTGTACGCGCGCTCGAGTTCGAGAATCAGGGGCATCAGCGTCTCCGCGACAAATCGCCCGCCGTAGATCCCGAAGTGCCCGCTCTCGTCGGGCCCGGTTCGGTAGCTGTTCACTTGTGGCATCGCTGCACGCTCCGTCAATGTGCCTGTGCGCGCGCGAGAAAGGCGCGCACGAGGTCCAAGTTTTTTTCACCCGGGGAGCTTTCGACACCGGACGATACATCAACTTCCTTAGCGCCACTGATGGTGATGGCGTCATCTATATTATCGGGATCAAGCCCACCCGACAGCATCCACGGGCAAGTCCAGGAGCGGCCTTCGAGCAGATGCCAGTCGAATGTGACGCGATTTCCACCGGGCATCGCTCCGGCCATGGATTTGGGCGCCTTACCGTCGAACATCAGCTTGTCGGCAGTGTCGACGAATTCCTCGGCAGCTTCGAGATCCGCAGCTTCCGAGACCTTGATCGCTTTCATGACCGCGATCTGGAAACGTTCGCGGATTTGTGCAAGGCGTGCGGCACTCTCGGATCCATGTAACTGCAGTAGGTCGAACGAGGCGGCAGAAAGAACTTCAGCGAGAAGTTGGTCGTCGGGGTCGACGAACACGCCGACTCTGGTGACACTGGTGCCTGCCGCCGCGGTAAGTTTGCCGGCCTGCGCTGCCGTGATGCAGCGCGGTGAACGCGGATAAAACACGAAACCAACCGATCGGGCGCCGCCCTTAATCGCGCATTCGAGCGTCGGCACATCGCGAATGCCACAGATTTTTACACCCACGGTCATCTTCGGTTCATTTCGTTAGATCAATTCACGCTGCCGCCGCAGTGGCGATCTCGGCGATGATGCTCCGAGCTGCCACCGCCGGATCTGCGGCGTTAGTGATCGGTCTTCCCACAACTAGGGTATCGGCGCCGCTTGCTATCGCATCGCTGGGCGTGCGGACACGTTTCTGGTCGCCACTCTCGGCTCCGGAAGGACGGATTCCCGGAACCACTAGTTTGAAGTCGGCGCCGCATTGTGCTCTCAACCGCTCAATTTCCATCGGCGAACAGACGACGCCGCCGGCACCGCTTTGCTGAGCAAGATCGGCGAGGCGGCCAACGACATCGCCAACGTCGCCTGAGAATCCAATTTGTGCGAGATCGCTGTTATCGAGGCTGGTAAGCACTGTTACGACCGCAATCAGTGGCGGATTATTGCTCTCCCGGGCCGCATTGACCGCCGCTTTCAACATGTCGCGCCCACCCGATGCGTGCACCGTCACGATGACCGGTTTGAGCGGTAAAACGGCACGCACCGCGCCCGCGACTGTATTGGGGATATCGTGAAACTTGAGATCCAGGAACAAGGGAACATCGAGCTGAGCGACGCTACGTACGCCTTGTGGGCCATTGGCGGCAAAAAATTCTTTGCCCAGTTTGAGACCGCCGACAACGCCCGTAAGCAGTGCCGCCACGCGTAGCGCACCGGCAAGGCTCGCGTCATCGACCGCGCAAAACAATCGTTCTCTCGCGGCGTCGTTTGGCGGCGTATTGTGGCGGCTGGCGAGCCCGCTCATTTGTGCTCCCTGCGTTGCTAGCTTTTGCGGCGCTTGTATAGCAGAGGCGCTGGAGGTGCCGAAGTGTTTTGCGTGACGCTTGGGGCCAGGATTGCGGTATCGGCCGAGTTAAAGTGAACTCTGGAATGCGCTCTCGTCTCAACCTACTGCCGCGGTATCGTTTGTGGCCCGGTTACGCCCGACCGACGGTACCGACGCCCGCTCCGAGGGCGTTGCATTTTCCGCGTGTATTGCGTGGAGCTCGCTCTTCACCTGAGCGAGTTGTCGGCGGGTCCACCTAAAGTCGCGCCTCGTGCGATAACCCGCGACTAACATCACCAAGTAACCCAGAACAAGGCCGAGTGCTGCGGCGCCGAAGACAATTAGGTACAGAGGTAACGCAAAGGTAAAAGGCAGTGGGTCGATGCTAATCACTACATCGCCGCGATTGGCAATCGCGAACAATGCGAGGATCACCGCCAGCGGCAGAATTACTATCCAAGCCAAGAAGCGTTGAACCGGAGATGTCATCCATTCTTCGTTAACAGTGTCGAGGTTCCAGGCCGTCATCACCATCGATTAGCCCGGCTATTCAGACAAGTCTTTTAGTCCAAATCTCGCGACCGAGTCGATGGTGGGTGACGATAGCGGTAAATTTAAACGAAGTTGGTAAATCAAAACGCCGCCGTGCTGGTGGCTATGGCGTGGCTACTCCTGCACAACGCCCACCATGCGATTGAGGCTCTCGCGAAGCTCTTTACCCGTTTTGAAGAATGGAATGTGTTTTTCGGAAACTCGGACTGATTCTCCAGTTCGCGGGTTGCGGGCTGTCCGTGCCGGCCGCTGCTTTACGGAGAATGCGCCAAAACCCCTCAACTCAACCCGCTGGCCGCGTGCGAGCGCAGCGGAAATCTCGTCAAAGATCGTGGTGACGATGCGCTCAATATCGCGCTGATACAAGTGTGGGTTGCGCTCTGCAAGGCGCACAATCAGTTCTGACTTGACCATGATGAACCTATTCGCCCCGGGGCGAAAATCGCCATACTACCGGCTTGCCACGCGTAGTTTCAAAGATCAGATTGCCAGACCGATACCAAGCCGTCAAGTGTAAGTCGTTCAGAAGACACCATTTTTTCAGCTAGACCTAGTATCCGACCGAGCAGTCCTCCCCGGTTATCGCGATCGAGGACGTCACGTAGCGGCAGGTCCTCGGAAATATTGTGATGGCTTTCCAACCACTGCCGGGCTTCGGTTGAAGCCCCGAGTGCATCGATCAAGCGTGCGTCCAGCGCTTGGCGCCCGGTATAGACCCTGCCGTCACCCAAAACACGGGCGTCCTCCAAAGTGAGATTGCGGCGCTCAGCGAGGATCTCGACAAACCAGCGGTAGCTATCGTCAACCATCGACTGAACCACCGCGCGCCCTGACTCCGTCAGAGGCTGAAATGGCGACGGGGTGCTCTTGAATTCACCGCTTTTGACCGTGTCCGTGCTGACACCGATCTTGTTGAGCAATTGCGAAAATTCGGCCGTCTCCAGCAACACGCCAATCGACCCGGTGATAGATGTTGTGCGTGCGTAGATGCGCTCCGCCGCCAAAGCGACGAGGTAGCCGGCGGATGTACCGAGAGTGCCGATCACGGCGACCACGGGTTTCTCCTTGCCGATTTTGCGCAGCTCTAGAAACAATTCTTCGCCGCCATACGTTGTGCCGCCAGGACTGTCGATATAGATAATAAGCGCCCGGGACCGTTCGTTATCGGCAAGCTTTCTGAGGGTCTCTTGTCGGTATCGATCCTCGGTGATGATGCCGCGTATTTCGAGCCAGGCAACGTGGTCGCCGGCGATTCGATCGCCGACCTGTTCTTGCACAAGTAGGAATAACAGCCCGGCGATGGTCACGATGGCGAGGGTTCGCCACGCCGTAACCCGTCGCTTAAGGCGACGCCGATCGACGATTTGATCGGGATCAATCGACATTCAGTCGATGGCTTCCCAGGGTTTCGGGAGGCGCAGGAGCGGGCCTAGCCCTCCTTGGGCTGAGCCTCTTCCGTCTGGTCGGTACTTTCGTCAGAAGAAGCCTCAAGTGCTTCTGGCTCTCCAGCCGCTGCCTCCACCGGCTCACCGGCTTCACCACCGATCGCCTCGGCGACAGGCTCCGCTTCGGCCACATCAGCTTCAGCTGCTTCGACGGGTACCGGAGCAGTCTCATCGGCGCCCGCGGCTTCGTCGGCACTTTGGGGCTCGTCGGCTGCCTCA
>CAUZWH010000301.1:0-4492 GCA_963583675.1 Alphaproteobacteria bacterium | reverse complement strand
CGGTGCCCGCGACTCCCAACAAGTGGTAGTCGCCATCGACCGCCGCACGCCCGTGTTCGAGAGGAAACTCGGAAACAATTATTTTGCTGGTGTTGGTGTTGTGGATGCGCACGCGGGCGCTATCTCCGGTTACCGGCACCAAGCCCTCATCGACGGCAAAGGGACCGACGGCCGAAGACATATTGCCGCAGTTGGCGCCGTAATCGACCAAGGGTCGATCGACGACTACCTGGCCAAACGTGTAGTCGACATCGGCGTCGGTGCGGCTCGGCGGTCCGATCACGACGACCTTGGATAGCGAGGATATGCCGCCGCCCATGCCATCGAGCTGGCGGCCGTTCGGATCCGGGCTGCCGATCGCGGCAAGAAAGATACTGTCCCAGTCGGCCGGGTCGTCGGGCAAATCACGACGATGGAAAACCAGTGCGTTGCTGGTACCGCCGCGCATGAACACAGCCGGAATCTTCGTTTGCGGCTCGGGCATGGGTTCGTTCTGGCAGCTATTCACTCGCGGCGGAGGCGCCGGCGATGCGGCCAAATACGGCGCCAGATACCAAGCCGGTACCCCCGGGGTAGTTGTTGTGAAACAGGCCGCCAACCATCTCGCCGCAGGCGAACAGCCCGGGGATCGGTTTCCAGCCCACATCGATCACCTGCGCATGCTCGTTGATGCGCACGCCGCCGAACGTGAACGTAATACCGCCGGTTACGGGATAGGCGACATAAGGTGGCTGATCGATCCGCTGGGCCCAATTCGATTTGGGCAAGTCCAGATATTTTGTTGCCAGACCGTCCAGCGCAGTTGGATCGAATCCTTCATTGGTGGTGGAATTATTATATTCATCGAGCATCTGCAGGCATGCCTCGCGATCGACATTGAGCTGCGCAATCAGATCCTCGAGCGTATCCGCCTTGAGTGGCTCAGAGGTGCCGTAGCGACCCTCGAGCAGATGTACCGATTTCGCATCGAAGATCTGGTAGGCGAGGCCGCCGGGCTCGTTGAGGATAATGCCGCCGAGCTTGGCGTAGGTGTACCACTGGAAATCGACGCCTTCGTCGAAGAAACGCGCACCATCGGTGTTGACCAAGACGCCAAACGGGTAGGACAGGCGGTTGGTCTTGTCGGTGAGTTTACGGTCGCCGTAGGGCGGCGCCTCGGCATTGATCGGGGTCGAATGGCAGCCCGTCCATTGGCCATAGGGTAGGGCACCGACGTCGAAGGCCATTTTGAGACCATCACCGGTGTTGAACGGCGTGCCGCGGACTTTGGCATGGTCCCACGGGCGCCCCAGGTAGCGGGCACGCCAGGCGGGATTGGCCTCGAACCCGCCGCAACCCAACACCACCGCTTTGGCGGTAACCTCGCGAAGGCCATCTCGATCGTGAATGACAACGCCGGTTACCCGGCTTTTGTCGTTCTGTAGGAGCCCGGCGGCACGGGTATCGTAGCAAACCTCGACGCCGCGCTCATCGGCAATGCGAAACCACGTCTTGGATAGGCCAACGCCTTCCTGCTTGGCGCGGATTACCGCCCCGGTCGGCCATTTGATCTCGCCGTCGATACGGATCGCGCTCAGCGAAACTGCGGCTTCCATTACGACGCCCTGCTCCTTGACCCAACGGATCGTGTCCTGGGAGCGGCTGATCAGGATTTCGGCAAGTTCGGGATCGGTGCGCCCGTCGGTTACGCGCTTGAGGTCGTGCCAGAACTCGTCTTTGGTGTAGGGCGGGACGCCGGCGAGAAATCCAGGTGCTTGTGTCTCGACATCGGGAACTAGGGGGAGCAGTTCCTCGGTGGTATCGAATACGATACGAAATAACCCGCCACTGAAGTGGGTGTTGCCGCCGCGCATCGCTTCGGATGCTTTTTCGAGAATGAGCACTCGATTAGCGCCCTGCTCGCGAGCCGAGATCGCTGCGGCCGAAGCCGCATTTCCAGCCCCAACAACAATCACGTCGTAATCCGCCAACGAATTTCCCCTTTTGTGAGTCGCACCCGTCAACTTGGCGATGGCCACACTAGTGGAATAGGCTTACCCATTCCATGATCCGAGCTTCCCACCTTTCCTGTGGCGACTACTAGCAACCTCAACGCCGACGTGGTTGTCGTCGGCGGCGGTAATGCGGCGCTATGTGCGGCGCTGTCAGCACGCGAACGCGGTGCCGCGGTGATCGTTCTCGAACGTGCGCCCGAAGCCGAACGGGGCGGCAACAGCCGGTTTACCGCCGGCGCGATGCGCGTGGTCTATGACGGGATCGACGATTTGCTCACGCTGATGCCCGACCTCACCGCAGAAGAGCAACGAACGACGGATTTCGGAACCTACGGCTTCAACGATTTTTTTGACGACATGGCGCGGGTTACCCAGTATCGCGCCGACCCCGATCTTACCGAGATCCTGGTTGGGCGGAGCTTCGAGACGCTCAACTGGATGCGGGGCAAGGGCGTGCGGTTCGCACCGATGTATGCGCGCCAGGCGTTCAAGATCGATGGGAGGTTCCGTTTCTGGGGCGGCTTGACGGTTGAGGCGTGGGGCGGCGGCCCCGGCCTGGTCGACGCGCTCTATGCGGGTGCTGCCAAAGCAGGGATCAATGTTTTCTACGACGCGCGTGCGCAAGATCTGATTTGTGACGATGATGGCGTCCGCGGCGTGCGGGTTCGACTGAACGGCACGACCCAGGCAATCGCCGCCAAAGCCGTCGTGCTGGCGTCCGGCGGGTTCGAAGCCAACACCGAATGGCGCACTCGTTACCTCGGCCCGGGCTGGGAGCTGGCACGCGTGCGCGGCTCACGCTTCAACAGCGGCGACGGTATTCGCATGGCGCTGGACGCCGGAGCGATGTCGTGGGGCCACTGGTCGGGTTGTCATGCCGTCGGCTGGGACATGAATGCCCCGGCGTTTGGTGACCTCGCGGTGGGCGATGGATTTCAGAAGCACAGCTACCCGTTCGGCATCATGGTCAATGCGCGAGGCCAGCGGTTTGTCGATGAAGGTGCGGACTTCCGTAACTACACCTATGCGAAATATGGGCGCGTGATCCTCGAGCAACCCGGCAATTTTGCGTGGCAGATCTTCGACCAAAAAGTGACACATCTGCTGCGTGACGAATACCGCATTCGCCAGGTCACGAAGGTGACCGCCGACACGCTCGACGCACTGGCTGACAAGCTAGAGGGCGTAGATCGTTCGGGATTCTTACGCGAAGTCGAGGCCTACAACGCCGCGGTACGCACCGACATCGCCTTTGATCCCACGGTTAAAGACGGCCGCGATACGCAAGGTCTCACGGTGCCTAAATCAAATTGGGCCAACCCGCTCGAAACGCCGCCCTACGAAGCCTATGGCGTGGGCTGCGGCATCACGTTTACGTTCGGCGGGGTGCGAATCGATACCGCAGGCCAGGTGATCGATAGCGATGGGCGCCCGACGCCCGGACTCTATGCCGCCGGCGAAATGGTTGGCGGGCTTTTTTATTTCAACTATCCCGGCGGAACCGGGCTTACCTCGGGCGCCGTGTTCGGCCGCCTTGCCGGTGCGTCAGCCGGCGCGGCTACGATTGGAAACCGCTAGGGAAAATGAGATTGTGATATCGGAATGGGTGGCCATCGAGCGTAGAGGAACGCTATGGCTGTTGCCCTGGGAAGTGTGAGCGAACGACGTCGCCAGGAGACTGGTTGAAGCGGGTCTAGTAACGACGGCAGAGCGGTTTCCACCCTCGGTCGGCGCTGCTTGAAGCGTGTGGGTAGGATTTTTCCTCAAGTTCCTCTAAAAACCGTAACAACTCAACGAAAGGATATCTCCATCGCCTCAAGAAACCGTGACCGCTCGTCGGGTGGCTTCAATACCTCCAAAGGCAACGTCTTAAACGAGCGACTAGATTCGGCCGCGAAAGCAAAACAGGCTGCGCTGGAAAAGTTTCGCGCGCGACCCGCTTACGACGATCCCATCGCTGTCGAACAACGCGCGGCGCGATTGGCCACGAGTGTCGCGCGGGAGGCCCGGGCCGCTGAACGCAAGGCGGAACGCGCCGCCGCTGACGCCAAGCTTGCTGAGGAAAAGGCCGCGCGGGAAGCTGAAGAAGCCCGCGAAGCCGCGGAAGCCGCCATTGCCGCTGAGGCGCTGGAAGCTGAAGAGGCGGCCCGAGCGATCGAACTCAAAGTGCAGCAAAAAGCGGCCCGCGACCTCCGCTACGCGAAGCGCAAAGCGCGGCGCTAGCTACCTGTACACCAGCGGCGGATCGTGGCGTCAAAGACGGCGTCGATCCAATGCATAAAAAAGTGAGTGGTTCACAGGCGCTCGCGGGTGGCCAAGTCGTTTTTCATATTTCGTTCTGGGCCGCGCGCACGTTCACAGAAACTCAAAGCGGAACGTGTCCCCCCGTTCGATTACATGGCCGATCGACGGCGATGGGAAATGGGCGGTTAGGATCAAGGTGTCGGTTTCGGCGTGCTGGTTTAGGAAAGCGCGGCGGGTGGCGCGGGCGAGCGCTG
>CAUZWH010000300.1:0-4494 GCA_963583675.1 Alphaproteobacteria bacterium | reverse complement strand
TCAGGTGCGAGCGCAAACAGATGAGGCGTTTGAAATCGATGTCACAGGATGTCGGTACGCTGAGTGCTACAATCAATTGGGTGAGCCCGATCTTGGGTTCTTGCTTGTTTGCAGCGCAGACTTCGCAGTGGCGGAGGGGCTTGGCACGGCCACGAGGCTCACGCGGACGCAAACGATCATGCAAGGCGCCAGTCATTGAGATTTCCGATACGAGCGACGGCGGGGATCGGATTGAGTACGCGCTGACAGGCCATTTCGGCATCGGACCCAGGTGGATTAGAAAGAAGCTCCCCGCGGGAAGATTTGTCTCTAACCGTGTGGTTCGGCTCTGCCCGAACGGGTAGTTCGTAGCCAAGACGAGAAACTTATCGGGCATCGAAGTCCTCAACGCCACGGCCGATACGTTTGACGGCAGAGGTATTCCTGCCGTTTGTCGCGAACACGGTGAATGACCTTGCTGGAGGAGACACAAAGCCGCTTAGGACACATACCCAAAAGCAGAGTGTCTGGGCGGTCTTCGGATCGCCCTTTTCCTTGCACGGGCACGGCCGGCATGGCTAATTCGCGACCATCGTCGCCCGTTGAACTATGTCTGGACTTGGGGCTAAACGCGACGTTGTTATTTATTTTCGGCCTGCGTCGCGCATGAAGCGGACGTAGCTTCGTAAAATACGTACCTTACTCTCCAGTAGGAAAATTCTTTTCTAGACCGACGGACGGTTTGTGGACGTAAGCGAACCAACTTCGTAACGTTGGTTCGGTTAGCGAGCTTGGTGGCTATCGATGCCGGAAGAACGTACTCAGCGAAGGCTCGCGGCGATCCTGTCAGCCGATGTGGTCGGCTACAGCCGACTCATGGGCGAGGACGAGGCCGGAACTTTAACTGCACTCAAGTCACACCGTCTCGAACTGATTGATCCTTCTGTTGAAGAATACGGCGGCCGTATCGTCAAATTAATGGGCGACGGAATACTGATTGAATTTCCTAGTGTGGTGGAAGCCTTCGGCTGCGCGATTGCAGTGCAACGGGGATTGGCCAAGCGCAACGAGGCGGTGCCTGAGTCGCGGCAGGTCGTGTTTCGCGTAGGCGTAAACGTAGGCGATGTGATCATCGAGGATGACGACATATATGGAGACGGCGTCAACCTAGCGGCGCGAATCCAATCGCTTGCGGATCCTGGCGGTGTCTGCATTTCTCGGACAGCTCGCGATCAGATCCGCGACAAGCTTGATATCGACTTGGAGGATTTGGGCGAACACGAGTTGAAGAATATCGCGCGCCCGGTTCGCGTGTTTCGCATTCCGATTGATTCGCCAGAAACTCCTCCCGGCGAGCGAGCCGGGGGTTTCCACCAGGCCACTGGGTCAGAGTCCAAAATTCGTCTCGCGATTGCTATTCTTCCCTTCAACAATATGAGCAGCGACCCCGAGCAGGCGTTTTTTTCAGACGGGTTGACCGAAGACCTGATCACTGAATTGTCGCGCTTCGGCGATTTGACCGTCATCGCTCGTGACTCGACCTTCACCTTCAAAGGCCGATCGATGAAAGTTCAGGAGGTCGCCGATGATCTTGGCGTACGGGATATCGTCGAGGGCGGCGTCCGCCGTGCCGGCGAGCGGGTCCGCGTCACTGTTCAGCTAGTCGATGCGGCGACCGGCGAGCACATCTGGGCAGAGCGCTACGATCGCGACATCGAGGATATCTTCGACCTGCAGGATGAGATCACCCAAACCATTGCCAGCACGATTCCGGGATGGGTCGAGGAAGTGGAGCGCGTTCGCCCGAAGAAGCCTAACGACATGGCCGCTTATGACTACGTAATCCGCGGCAAGATCCTTCATCATCGCGTCACCCGCGAGGACAACGCCGAGGCGCGCAAATTGCTGGACAAGGCGATCGAGCTCGATTCGGAGTACGCCCACGCCTAGGCGTGGAAAGCATGCACTTTAAGACAAGCTTGGGCCCGGGGGTTTGTTAGCCCCGCCAATGGCGTCTTCGCCGAAGGCAGCGACGCTATTCAACAGGCCTATTCACTCGAACCCAACGACAGTGAATGCAACCGCTTGATGGCGGCCATTAATTTTCTCGAACGCAACTTCGAGCAGGCTGAGTACCACCAGCAACGCGGCCTTACGCTCAACCCAAACTACGATCTCATCGTCGTACAGAACGGTGAACTCTACACCTGGACAGGGCGCGCCGACGAAGGTGCTGAGTGGATTCTCAAAGCGATGCGGCTCAACCCCTTTCACCCGGAACGATTCTGGAGCCATCTCGGGCGCGCATACTTCGTCGCGCGTCGGTATGAGGAAGCGATCGACGCTTTCAAACGGATTGCTCGTCCCGACATCGGACAGAAGTCGTTTATCGCCGCATGCCACGGTGCACTCGATCGGGAAGACAAGGCCAAAACAATGGCCGACGAAGTGATCGAGATGGAACCCAAGTTCTCGTCCAGCGACTTCGTCGAGGCGCTCCCCTACCGCGATGAACCAGACCGGCCCCACCATCGTGATGCTCTGATCAAGGCGGGGCTGCCCGAGTAAATCGCACTCGGCTCTGATGTCGCTTTTTAGCCAATTTCAGCCTATTCGACAGGGGCGAGCCGACGGCTGGAAAGGGTTGATAACCAGATGAAATGCGGCTGCCCAACTATGATCAAACCATGTGGTGCGCGACACACTCCTGACACACACAGTGAACCCCGAACCCCAAAAAAGCTTGGTAGCGGCGGCCGGACTTGAACCAGCGACAAATGGATTATGATTCCACTGCTCTACCAACTGAGCTACGCCGCCCCATTCGGAGAACGCCGCTATAGAACCGGCACCTGAGCCTGTCAAGCAGGCGGCGCCGGCTGCCGGCATGGCTAGGCGGCGGCGCGGTCCAGCATCGTCTCGGTGGTGCTAACCCAGCCACCGCCGAGCACGCGGTCCTCGTCGTAAAAAACGCAAGCCTGACCGGGAGAAACGCCTTCTTCTCCGGTCTCCAGGACGACCTCGGCCGCGCCGGCACCGGCCGTAAAAACGCGCGCGGCGGTGCCCGGTTGGGTCGATCGAACCTTAACGATTGCGCCGATCCCGTCGGCACCGGCGTCGTGCACCGCCGTGCTCAGCCAATTGACATTGCGCACCTGCACGCGGCCGACTTCAAGCGCCGTCTTAGGGCCGACCACAACCCGATTGGCGGCCAGTTCCAGGCGCACCACATAGAGCGCATCGCCGCCGCCCAGGCCTAGGCCGCGGCGCTGCCCGATGGTGTAGTGGAAAATCCCCTGGTGGCGCCCGAGCGTGCGTCCATCGAGGCCCACGATGTCACCCGGTTGACCGGCATCGGGTCGCAGTTTGGCGATAATATCGGCATAGCGCCCTTGCGGTACGAAGCAGATGTCCTGACTGTCCGGTTTGGCGGCCACCGGTAGTTCGTAGCGTTCCGCCAGTGCACGGGTTTCATCTTTGTCGAGGCCACCCAACGGGAATCGTAAGAAATCGAGCTGCGCTTTGGTCGTGGCAAAGAGGAAATAGCTCTGATCGCGGCGCTGATCGCGCGCGCGATGCAATTCGGGACCGGCGGCGCCAAGGACGCGGCGAACATAGTGGCCCGTTACCATGCACGAGGCCCCGAGCTCGCGAGCCGTTCCCAGAAGATCCTGGAATTTGACCGTCTGGTTACACGAAATGCACGGAATCGGAGTCTCTCCGCCGAGGTAGCTGTCGGCAAAAGGCTCGATCACGGAGGCGCGGAAACGCGCCTCATAGTCGAGGACATAATGGGGAATATCGAGCATGCCCGCGACACGACGTGCGTCATGAATATCCTGACCCGCGCAACACGCCCCCTTACGCCCCCGCGCTGCCCCATCATTGTAGAGTTGCAGCGTCACGCCGACGACATCATAGCCCGCCGCCTTGCACAGCGCGGCCGCTACGGATGAATCGACTCCGCCCGACATCGCAACGACAACGCGTGCCCCGGGTTCAGCAATCGACAATGAAAGATCTTCAGCCAAAGTATCTGGTATTCAGCGGTTCAGGTGGCAGGGAATATACGGTGCCCTGATCGCCTGGCAAGCTCGTACGCCTAACACCGCTGGCAATGCTAGCCTAGACGCACCGCCAAAAAGGGTTAGATCCGGCTTCTCAACTGGTTGATAACCATAAACGGCCTACAAATCAGGCATGCAGAGCGCCGAGCAAACGTTCGCAACCGCTGTCGCACGCCATCGTATCGGAGCCCATGCCGAGGCAACGGAGCTTTACCAGCAAACGTTGGACGTAGACGCCCAGCATACCGGTGCCATGTTCAACTTGGCATCGCTCTCGGCCGTGTCGGATCGCTATCCCGAGGCCGCCGACTACTACCACAAGATCCTCCGGCTCAATCCAATCGATACCGATGCGCTTGCCAATCTTGGCAACCTGCACCAACTCGCGGGGCAGCTTGATGAGGCGCAGGCGCACTATCTAAAAGCCCTATCGATCAAGCCGGATCTC
>CAUZWH010000299.1:0-4516 GCA_963583675.1 Alphaproteobacteria bacterium | reverse complement strand
CGCCACCGGTTAGGGCCAATAGGCCATCGGCATGGTCGCGCAAATTGACGATTGTCACATTGGGTTTGTCTTGCTCAACAGTTTCGAGAAAAGCCTTGCTCGACAGTTTGAGAAGATTGGCATAGCCGATCTCGTTTTGCGCGAGAAGCGGGATCGGATAGGCATCGGGTTGGCGACCATTGTCGGAGGGCTCGGCAACGTAGAGCAGTGTCCCGATGATTGGCTGAACACCGCCGCGCCGACATCCTATTGAGAATTCGAGCGCACCGAACATGTTCCCAGTATCTGTGACCGCGACGGCCGGCATCGCATGCTGTTGGCACAACGACACGATTTCGGGAATACGTAGCGCGCCCTCAGACAATGAGTAAGCCGAGTGGACGCGAAGATGGACGTAGTCTGCGTGCGTCATCCCGATCTCAGGTAAATAACGATTAGGTCAACGCGCTAGAGTTTCACGCGCCCTCGTGTCGGTCACCGAGAACATTACGAGAACGGCCCAATTTGTTGTGGATTACTTCTCCACGAGCACCCCATCTTGTAGAACGACGCACCGATCCATGCGTTCCGCCAAGCGTTCATTGTGGGTCGCGATAAGCGCTGCAAGACCATCGACCCGCGCAATTTCGAGGAGTTCGGCAAAAACTATATCCGCCGTGGATTGATCCAAATTTCCGGTCGGTTCATCAGCCAAGAGCACTGCCGGTTTATTCGCGATGGCCCGGGCAATCGCCACGCGCTGTTGCTCGCCGCCCGACAAACGTCCCGGCCGATGGTGCAAGCGGTTGCCCAACTCAAGGCGCCGAAGCAACGTCGCGGCCGTTTCGTTCGCATCGGCGCGTGACGCCCCGGCGATCAAGCGCGGCAAGGCGACATTCTCCAGCGCCGAGAACTCCGGCAGAAGGTGATGAAATTGGTACACAAACCCGATCGATTCTCGCCGAAGTTGGGTTCGCAGTGGATCGCTCAATGTACTGCCCAGCGCGCCTTTGATCCGAACCTCGCCTGCGTCGGGCCCTTCGAGCAAACCAGCGATGTGGAGAAGCGTGGATTTTCCTGCGCCGGACGGACCTACCAAAGCGACGCTTTCGCCGGGTTGGATGGCCACCGAGGCACCCCGCAAGACTTCGAGGCGTTCGTCCCCTTGGACAAATGTTCGAACGATTCCGTCGAGAGCCAGCGCATCGTGATTTTCCGGCACCAGACGCCTCACTCGTACCGAAGCGCTTCAACCGGGTCGAGACGCGCGGCCCGCCATGAGGGATAGAGTGTTGCCAGAATTGACAATACGAAGGACATAGTCACGACCAAAATCACGTCAGGAGTCTCGACTTTCGCCGGCAAGCGGGAGAGGAAGTAGATCTCTGCCGCAAATAGCTCGGTGCCGGTAAGCCCCTCGATTTGACGGCGTATCCACTCGATGTTGTCCGCAAATCCCAGGCCGAGCAGGAACCCTAGGATCGTGCCAACGACGCCAATACTGGCCCCGGCGATGAAAAATATTCGCATAATCATGCCGCGGGTCGCACCCATGGTTCGCATGATCGCGATCGCTCGGCCCTTTTCCTTCACCAACATGATTAGGCTCGAGACAATATTAAAGGCAGCGACCAGAATGATCAGGGTCAGGATCAAGAACATGACATTGCGCTCGACCTCGATCGCTGTAAAAAAATGCGAATTGACTTGCCGCCAGTCGACCAGGCGAAGGGGCGCCCCGGCGGCTTTCATCAATCCGGCGCGCACCGGATCGATTGCTTCGGGATCGACCGTCACAACTTCCAGGGCACTTACGGCTTGACGCAAGCCGAAGAATATCTGCGCAGCTTCCAGATCCATAAAAATGAATGAAGAGTCGTACTCGATCATGCCGACATTAAAGGTCGCCGCAATTCGATAAGCGCGTTGGCGAGGAACGGTACCGATCACAGTTGCGCGCACTTGGGGTGCAATCAGCCGAATTCTGTCACCAACACGAAGGCCGAGCTGCTGTGCGAGCCGATAGCCAACGACGACACTGTCCTTCCCCCCAAATTCCGTCAGGCTTCCTTCTCGCACATTGTCTGCAATCAGCGCGTTGGCCTGAAGATCGGCCTGGCGGATACCCCTGACCAAAGCACCCCGAGCGCGCCCCTGTGCCGTCGCCATTACCTGTGCCTCGACGATCGGCGCAATCTGGACGACCCCGTCGACGCTCTTTAGGCGAGCCATGAGATCGTCGTAATTCGCCAGTGGGCCCGTTGGTGCTTGAACCAGAATGTGGCCGTTGACCCCGAGGATTCGATCAAGGAGTTCGGCGCGGAAGCCATTCATGACCGCTGGCACGATGATTAGCGTGGCAACACCGATCATAATTCCTAGCAGGGAGAACAAAGCAATAACCGAGATAAAACCTTCTTGCCGCCGCGCCCGTAGGTAACGCAACGCCATAAGCCATTCGAAGCTTGAGAACATGGGGGCTAGTGGATGAACCGTTTGGCGAGCGCAAGGAGCGCATCGGTTGCCAATTCTTCCTTGCTCCCCGTCTTTCGATCCTTGAGCTCAACCAGGCCAGCCGAGGCGCCGCGCGGACCGACGATTACCTGCCAGGGTAGTCCGATCAGATCCATGGTTGCGAATTTGCTGCCGGCACGTTCCTCGGTGTCGTCATACAGAACATCGATCCCCATTTCGCGAAACTTCGCATAGAGCTCCTCGCAGGTCTTATCACACTCCGCCGCACCCGGTTTTAGGTTGATCAACCCAAGCGTAAACGGCGCCACTGCCGCTGGCCAAACGATACCGGCATCGTCATGGCTGGCCTCAATTATGGCGCCGACCAGCCGTGAAACCCCAATCCCGTACGACCCCATTTCGACGGAGACTTCCTCACCGTTGGGGCCTGTCACCCTGGCGTTCATCGCATCAGAATATTTGCGGCCGAAGTAGAAAATATGGCCGACTTCGATGCCTCGGGCGGTAACTTGACGATCTCGCGGAAGTTCGGCAAACGCCGCCGCGTTATGTTTTTCATCGGTGGCGGCATAGCGCGTCGTCCAGGCAGTAACGATCGGTTCGAGGTCGCTTTCGAAGTCGATCGCTTTGTCGAGAACATCAGCTTCGATCACATCACGATCGCAGAACACCTGTGTTTCACCGGTATCGGCGAGAATAATGAACTCGTGGCTCATATCGCCGCCGATCGGACCGGAATCTGCTCGCATAGGAACCGCCTTCAACCCCATACGCGCATAGGTCCTGAGATAGGTTACGAACATCTTATTGTAGGAGCGTTTCGCGCCCTCATAATCAACATCAAACGAGTAACTGTCTTTCATCAAAAACTCACGGCCACGCATGACGCCAAAACGCGGCCGGATCTCGTCCCTGAATTTCCATTGAATATGGTAGAGCAGCTTGGGTAGGTCCCGATAACTCCTGATCGTATTGCGAAAAACATCGGTTAGAAGCTCTTCGTTGGTCGGACCATAAAGCATGTCACGATCATGACGATCGGTGATCCGGAGCATTTCTTTGCCGTAGTCTTCATAGCGGCCGCTTTCACGCCACAAATCTGCCGGCTGGATCGTCGGCATCAATAATTCCTGGCAGCCAGCCGCATCCTGCTCTTCGCGTACGATCTTCTCGATCTTGCGCAGCACCCGAAGGCCAAGCGGTAGCCACGTATAAATCCCCGCGCTAGCTTGGCGAATCATGCCGGCGCGCAGCATCAGCCGATGCGAAACAATCTGCGCTTCGGCGGGATTCTCTCGCAATATCGGCATAAAATAGGTCGAACGGCGCATCTTGGCCCTCTTATCGCGACAACCCCTATCCCAGCGCCCAGGGCCTTGGTCAAAAGGTGCACGACTGTAGGCAAAGGCTCTTGGGATGGCAATGCCGGGCGCCGCGTTGAGACGATTACTTACGCCGCTCCAATAACTTGCCGCAAGCGGCCAATACCTATGGACTGATTTCCTCGCCCAGCGGTTCACCGTTGAACAACAGCTTTCCGCCTTTGAACGTTATAGTCCCAAGTGTCGCACGCGAATCACCCAGGCCCTTGGGCCGCGGCGTTGCACCGACGAAATAAAATATGTCGACGTTGAGCGTTATATTGATCTCATCGGGCAATTTGATCGAACTCGGCGCTAGATCAGCAGGCTTCACTTGGCGTCCGTAAACATCAACTCCCGGTTTGTAGTTGACGTCGTTACGCGCCTCATGGCGAACGAAACGCCGGCAATCCTTCCGCAAAACGATAATCGTTGAGGTCACGTCGTCGTCGGCCGATTGCGCGAGCGCCGCGGATTCTCGGGACTCGATCAGGGGAGCCACTACAGCGCCAAATATCACGGCAGTGCCCACAAGGCACAAAGTTCGCGTTATTTATCTCAATATCCTTATACCCTATTGAAATAAAACATTTTTACAAGATTATATAGAACCAAATACTCCGCGCTTCTCTAGATATAGTCGCGAAATTCCAAGTGACGCCGCGACGATAATTTCGTATACTCTCCCGTGTAAAATGAGG
>CAUZWH010000298.1:0-4519 GCA_963583675.1 Alphaproteobacteria bacterium | reverse complement strand
TACTACGCGGTGCGCGCGCGCCTCGATTTTGCTGCGCCCGAGGAGTTGGCAGGACCGACCGGAGAACGAAACGCGATTTCGCTGCACGGACGCGGCACCTTTGCATGCATCAGTCCATGGAATTTTACGCTAGCGATTTTTACCGGTCAGGTTGCTGCAGCGTTGGCGGCCGGCAATGCGGTGCTGGCCAAACCCGCCGAACAAACCCCGCTTATCGCGCATTTTGCGGTCACTCTCATGCATCAAGCCGGTGTGCCCACAAATGTCCTTCATTTGCTGCCAGGGGCCGGCGAAGTGGTTGGTGCAGCGCTGGTAGATGATGCGCGCGTCGCAGGCGTGGTCGACGGAAACCGCACGCCGGATTAATCAATCGCTGGCTAGCCGGGCTGGCCCCATTGTTCCATTGATAGCGGAAACGGGCGGCCAAAATGCGATGAGCGCCGACTCATCAGTCCATCCGGAGCAACTGGTAGGCGATATTGTGCGCTCCGCCTTCACCAGTGCAGGGCAACGCTGCTCGGCATTGAGAGTTCTGTTCTTGCAGGAGGA
Organism: Alphaproteobacteria bacterium; assembly: GCA_963583675.1. Classification (GTDB taxonomy): domain Bacteria; phylum Pseudomonadota; class Alphaproteobacteria; order SHVV01; family SHVV01; genus CAUZWH01. Next base: position 3,970 of record CAUZWH010000298.1, on the reverse strand, counting down.
AATCAGTGATCGCGTGGTTAAGATGCTGCGCGGCGCGATGGCGGAACTGCGCGTCGGCGATCCGTCGTTGTTGAATACAGATATCGGTCCGGTTATCGATAATGACGCGCGCGATGGGTTGATTGCTCACGCGGAACGAATGCAACGCGATGCGGAGCTCCTGGCGGAAACGCCTATGCCGGAGGGATTGGACGCGGGGGCTTTCTTTGCGCCTCGGGCCTACGCAATTCCAGGTATTGAGATTCTCGAACGCGAGGTCTTTGGGCCGATCTTGCATATCGTTCGGTTCGGCGCCGGTGAGTTGGATACCGTAATCGACAAAATCAACGCCACCGGATACGGCCTCACGCTCGGAATTCATAGCCGCATCGACGAAACGGCCAAACACATCAGAGCACGCGCTCGCGTCGACAATATATATGTAAATCGCAACATGATCGGCGCGGTTGTCGGTGTACAGCCGTTTGGCGGAGAAGGACTGTCGGGAACCGGTCCCAAGGCCGGCGGGCCCAGCTACCTCAAACGGTTTGCGACCGAACGCACGGTTTCCGACAACATCGCCGCAGTCGGCGGTAATCCGGTGCTCCTCTCCCTCGACGAAGAAGGCCAAGCTGAAGCGTGATATTCGATTTTGAAGAGAGTCCGGCGCTACTCATACTCAAGAGGAGGGTCCGAGCAGAGCAGCGCCGGTCTCGCCGTGCTGTCAGGGGGAGGATAAGCAAGGTGAGATTTCAAAGGGTCATGTGGCCGATCTCGGATTGATCAGTGGTTCGAAACGGGCGTTGTTGAGCGAAGCTTGGGCGGGCTGGAGTCGCCAGGCGCTCTTCAGCGATATGGTCAGCCACGATGTTGGTGGGTATTTCTTCGCGTTCGGCGCGGTCAAAAAAATTCCAAAAGCAAGTCGTAGATTCGCCCGGTGTGCTGGCGCGCCCGGTCGCTGTCGTAGCCACCGAATTCATATGAAATGTTGATAATGCCGCCAGCATTGATGACGTAGTCGGGTGCGTAAAGAATGCCGCGCTCACGCAGTGCTTGCCCATGTGGATCTTCGGCTAGTTGATTGTTTGCGGCGCCGGCGACGACAGTGGCCCGAATCTTTGGTACCGTTTGATCGTTGATAACCGCGCCTAAGGCGCATGGTGCATAAACATCAACCTCGGCGCCGTGGATACTTACGGGGTCCGTGGCTCGGGCGTTATGTCGGGTAACAACCTCGTTTACGCGCGCCGCATCAATATCGGCGACGATCAGCTCAGCGCCATCGCTCGCCAAGTGCTGGCAAACGAGTTAACCAACATGCCCTAATCCCTGAACCGCAATTTTAAGGCCTCGGACGGTGGATACGCCAAGCCGGTGCTGCACGGCCGCCTGTATCCCGCAGTAGACACCAAAAGCCGTTACCGGGGAGGGGTCGCCGCTACGACCTCGTAGGCCCGCTGCAAATTTGGTCTCTCCGTCGATGATTTCGAGGTCCTCGACCGATGTGCCAACGTCCTCGGCGGCGACGTAACGGCCGTTAAGGTCGTTCACAAAGCGCCCAAAGCTTCTCAATAGTGCTTCAGATTTGTCTGTCTTGGGGTCGGCTATGATGACTGCCTTGCCGCCTCCCAGTGAGAGGCCGGCGATCGCCGATTTATAGGTCATACCCCGGCGACAGACGCAGAACATCCTCCAATGCTTCGTCTTCACAGGCGTAGGGCCACATGCGAACACCGCCGAGCGATGGGCCAAGCGTGGTGTTGTGGATAGCGATAATTGCTTTGAGGCCGGTACCCGGGTCGTTGCAAAAAACGACCTCTTCGTGATTGTTGTCGACCTGTCTCGCGGTGGAAGCCACAACCGTTCTCCTCGACCAAGGCATCGGTGCTTAGCCTAATATGGGGAGAAACCTTTTCTTATAAAAGAGATAACAGCGCGCTTAGAAACAAAGACCGATTGTTTCTCACACTGCGCACGCGCGTTTCATTTTATGTCTCCCCTAGGGGAATATCGCGAAATAATCGTACGTGGCGCAGGTTAAGAAAATCCTACTCGTATCGACGTCAAGGGCGCGCCGATGCCTAGAAACGAATGCCGACGACCGTTCCCACGTAAAACGGCAGGTCTTCCTGAACGATCGGACTCTTGCCGGAATCGCCAAGGAAGCTGTTAATTTTGACGTCGATGGTTGCGTAGACCCGTTCGCTGAACAGATAGATGAAATTGATGCTGGCGCCGGCGTCGCGCAGGCCTGACTCAGCGGTGAAGGGTGGCAACCCCGCCGCGCTTCCGGAAACGCCAAAATAGGTATCGTTGTATTTGGCATTCCCGCCTGTGACTGATCCACCAAGAATCAAACTAGCGCGTTGGTTGAGCTTGCCGCCAAACGAAACCGCAAGACTGCCGAGGATGCCGTTGTGGCCTTTGCTCTGTAGTCCTTTGCGAAGGTCCGCGCTGATGCGCCACGGACCACTGTAATTGTTAAAAAACAGGCCCGCCTCGAAACTTGGATCGATGTTACGCAGCCCGCGCAGGAGCGGGTAATCGCCACTGTCGCGGCCGAGATCGTAGGTCAGACGCGTTCCCATGCGGAATCCGCTGTTGGTCCGAAAGAAACTGAACCCGAGACCTCGTTGGGTGCTCGCAAAGGCGCGGCCGCGCAAATCGATATCGATAAGCGGCAGAATGACGGGTTCGTAGTCCTTCCCGCCCATATATTCCGGGGCTGAGCTAACGCCGATGCCGAGGTTAAAGTTCCAGGCCTTACGCCGATCTGGCAAAATCGATGTCGCACCCGCCAAATATGATTCCAAGCCCAGTGTGCTTCCGGTTGCGCTAGCAGGTTGGCTGTACAGAACGCAAATGACGAGGAGCGCGGCCGCGCCAACAGTCCGCATAGTCAGCCGGTCGATCGAACGAAATGGATTCATGAGATACTTGCTACGATGAGGAAACCGGGACCCTATCCCAACCTTTCAGAACCCGGCAAGCATCGCCGATTGGTGCAACGTCAGGCGCGGATCAGTTCAGGAGGCCGACCACGTGATCGGCGAGCGCAAGGCACGAGGTCAGCCCCGGCGATTCGATCCCAAATAGGTTAATCAGCCCCGGAATACCGTGGGTCTTTTCGTCCTGGAATACAAAGTCTTGAATGGGTTGCCCGGGTTTTTGCACCTTTGGCCGAATGCCGGCATAAGCGGGCGAAAGACTGTCATTTGGAAGATCCGGGTAAAATTTTCGAATCACCTCATAGAATTGGTTCGCGCGCCATGGGTCGACGTCGTAGTTGAGCGTGTCGACGATCTGATGATCGGGACCAAACCTAGGCTGGCCACCCAAATCGAGGGTGTAGTGCAGGCCGAGTGATCCGCTTCCGGGAACCGGATAAATCAGTGTTTTAAACGGCGCGGGTCCGCGATATGAAAAATAACTGCCTTTGGCGAGATGGCGTTGTGGGATCAAGGCGGGATCGAAACCGCCGATATCGTGGGCTACCTCTTGCGCGTGAAGCCCGGCCGCGTTGATCAGGACCCGACAATCAAACCCCGCGGCGCTACCGTCTTGGTTTTCGACCTCTAGCCGAAATCCTTCGTCGACGATCGTTGTGCTGCGCAATCGCGTCAGGAAGGCCACTACGGCTCCTTGGGCTTCGGCATCGCCCTGCAATGCCAGCATGAGCCCATGGCTATCGATAATGCCAGTCGATGGCGAGAGCAGGGCGGCCTCGCAACGAAGGTTCGGTTCTAATTTCACTGCTTCATCACGGGCCAACAATTCAAGATCATCGACGCCATTGCGCCGTCCTTTCTGCCGAAGTTGGCGAAGAATAGAGATTTCGTCGACGGTGGTTGCGACGATTAACTTTCTAACGCGGCGATAGTCGACCCCGTGTGACGCGGCGTAGTCATAGAGTTGCTTCTTGCCGCGAACGCAAAGCAGGGCTTTTAGGCTGTCGGCCGGGTAGTAGATTCCGGCGTGGATCACCTCGCTG
>CAUZWH010000297.1:0-4531 GCA_963583675.1 Alphaproteobacteria bacterium | reverse complement strand
GCGGAAGGCTGATATCGTGTGGGATCAGAAAAATCTTGATGCATTTATCAAAAAGCCGAGGAAGTTCCTAAAAGGGACAAAAATGAGGTTTGCTGGACTCAAAAAAGAGAAAGACCGCCGCGATGTCATTGCCTATTTGAAGGAAGTGACAAAGTAGAGCGTGCCCCCCTCCGAAATCTCAACAATTCATAGATTGATACAGACCTTGCCAAAATGGGCGCCCGACGCCAGGTGTTCGAACGCGGCGCGCGCCTCCTCTATCGGGTAGACACTGTCGATAACCGGTTTGACACCGTTCGCGGCCATGCCGCGCATCATGTCCTCCAGTCCTTCGCGCGTACCGACACTCACACCCTGGAGATTCACGTTGCGCGACCCGATCAGCGGAATGAGTAGTTCGGCCCGTGCACCCGAAAGAACTCCGATCAAACAAATGATGCCGCCGGGCCGAATCGCCCACAGTGACTGTCGCAGCGTATCGCTACCGCCGAGCTCAATGATGTTGTCGACTCCACGTCCCGCCGTAAGACCGAGCGCGGTCTTGCCCCATTCCTTATCGCTGCGGTAGTTGATCAGTTGATCAGCGCCAAGTGCGGCTGCGCGCGCGAGCTTTTCATCGCTCGAAGACGTCATGATTACCTCGGCCCCGAATAGTTTCGCGAACTGAAGCGCGAACAAGGCGACCCCACCGGTGCCCTGAACGATAATCCGGTCCCCAGGTTTGGTGTGGCCGTACACCGCGATCGCCGACCACGCCGTCAATGCGGCGCAGGGCAGGGAAGCGGCTTCGACATCAGAGAGAGCGTCGGGCGTCGCGGCCAAGCCCTGTTCGTTGAAGGCGCGTAATTCACACAGAACGCCATCACGATCGCGGCCTATATCGCTGTTGATTTTCTCCTGGCTCGCTGGCCCGGAGATCCAATTTTGAAAGAAACTTACTGTGACGCGGTCTCCGATTTTAAACCGTGTTGCTGCTTCGCCGAGCGCGACCACCACGCCAGCCCCGTCGCTGAGGGGAATCAAATCGCTCGTGCGTTGCCGCGATCCGTAGCCGCCACGAGTCATCACAAGATCACGGTAATTGAGCGAGGCGGCCTTCATTCTCACCAGCACCTCACCGGGGTTGGCAACCGGGTCAGGACGCTCGACGATGTTTAGATTTTCCGGTCCGCTCGCGTCTTCCAGAACAACAACTTTCATAACAACCTCATTTCTCCTGGCATCTAGAGTCGCCCCTCACTATCTAAACGACGGGTGCCTCAGAGCAAACGATGTCGCGTAGTGCAAGGCCAGTTCAGCACGCGCGGACTGCGTGGTAGAATGGTTCAAGTTGTTTGGACAGGATGGGAGTTTGCTTGATGTTGAGCAGACGCGATGTTGTTAGAAATAGTCTCTGCCTTGGTGTCGCGGGCGCCGTTGCGCCGAGTCTGGTATTCCCCGCACGAGCTCACCACGCGGTCAATCGCAACTTTACCGTGTTGCGGGACGGCAACCAGATTGGCACGCATTCGATCACGATGTCACAAAACGGCGACGAAAAAATCGTCGATGTGGAGGTTGCTCTGGCGGTCAAGATCGCCTTCATCACCGTGTTTCGGCTTGAACACCGCAATCGCGAAACTTGGCGTGCAGGCCGCCTACTGAAGATCGACACCAAAACCAACGACAACGGCAAGGACTTCAAAGTCGACGGAAATGCCAATGCGACCGGCTTTGATCTCGTGGTCAATGGTGAGCGGACGGCGATCCCAAAGCCCATTATTCCGACTAGCTACTGGAACCCTGCGACTGTGGATCAAGACCTGCTGTTGAATTCGGTTAATGGTAAATTGCTCAAGGTTGGAATCAAACCGACGCTGAGCGAATCAGTGAAGACCTGGACGGGACCGGTGAGCGCCGACAAATACGAGATGCGCGGCGATCTCGATATCGATCTCTGGTATGACGCCGGGAAGCACATCGTTCGGCTGGCATTCGAGTCGAAGGGTTCGGTGATTGCCTACGACCTGACAAGCGGAACAACCTGACACCCAAGGCGCCTAAAGTGAGCTTCCGGGCGGCTTGGATTACCGGCGCCAGTACCGGGATTGGCCGGGCGCTCGCCCTTGAGCTGGCGAGCAAAGGCACGCGGGTCGCGGTGTCGGCCAGAAGTGCCGACGGCCTAGCTGCCCTGGCAGGCCACGCCGACAACATCATGTCGGTGCCGCTGGATGTCACGGATCGAAACGCGGTAGCGCAAGCCGCCGATATAATTGAGGCGGCGTTTGGCGACCTCGACCTGTGCGTTCCCAATGCCGGCATAAGCCAAGCCTGGAGCGCCACCGCGCCGGATGCCGACGCATTCGAGCGTTTGTTCGACGTCAACGTCACCGGCGTGGTTAATACGTTGGCGGCGGTGGTGCCGCGTTTCGTTGACCGTGGGCGTGGTCAGATCTCGGTGATGTCTTCGGTGGCGGGGTTTCGCGGTCTGCCGACCGCGGCCGCTTATTGTTCGTCAAAGGCGGCAGTGACGGTGTTGTGCGAAAGCATGAAGCTCGATCTGGATCAGGCGGGCGTGAAAATGCAGGTGATCCATCCTGGTTTTGTCGAAACACCGCTCACGGACAAGAATCCGTTTCGGATGCCGTTTTTGATGTCCCCGGAGGAAGCGGCGAAGCGGATTTGTCAGGGTCTGGCCCGAGATCGCTTCGAGATCACTTTCCCCCGACGTTTTACGTGGTGGCTCAAACTAATGCGGTGTTTGCCTTACGGCATGTACTTCCCGGTGGTGCGCCGGTTTACCGGCCTACGGGGTTAGACTCGTTCCAATCGGGTTTCTCGAAGAAGGCGGTGAGACCACCGACCTGAAGGCCAAATTTGTACATTTTAGCAACATTGATCAGCACCCCGTTGGGCTGCAGCCACGACCAGTCCTTGAAGTGGACGACGATACGGCGTCCGCCGGTGGTCAACGCCAAATCGTAGGTAATGTAGAAGGCTTGCCCGTAAGCTTCGGCAACAGCGATGCCGACGATGTCGTCAGCTGTGCCCTCGTAGCGGTGCTCGTCGACCTTCTTGAAACTCCAACCACGGTTCAGCACTTCGCCGTCGTCGAACCGGAACTCTTCAGCGAGGCCCAGTGCGACGCCGTCCCACGTGCCTTCGATGTCGAGGGTAAATGCTCGGCGCGGGTGGCTTGAGCGAAACTGGATGATCCCGGTCGCCCGCCCGCGCCCGGCAAAGTATTCCTCCGGGCAGAAGCGCGGCAAGGTATCGGTGTAGTCGATTGGCTTCATTGGGCGACTATACCGGCCATGGAGCAGCCGACAACTGGATTGGCGACTCCGCCGGTTGCCGCCGCACAATGACGACGCTATACCAGCGCCGACTTATTTTGCGTGGGGAGGAAAGCTTGGAACAAAGACAAATTGGCAAGAATGGCCCGAGCGTCGGGATCCTCGGTATGGGCACGATGGCCATGGCCGGTTGGTATGGCGAGCGCGACGATACTGCGGCGGCTGCGGCGATCAACCGGGCGATCGATCTCGGGATTACGTTGTTCGATACCGCTGACCTTTATGGCGGCGGCGAGAACGAGCGCTTTGTCGGCAGCGTCCTCGGTCCACGCCGCGACGACATCGTTTCCGCGACTAAGTGGGGCCATACCTGGGACGAAAAAGGCTGGCCGAACGGCGTCAATGGCCGCCCCGAGCGATGTGTTGAAGCCTGTGATGACAGCCTTAAACGGCTGGGGTTCGATCACATTGATTTGTACTACCTGCACCGCGTCGATCCCGATGTTGCGATCGAAGAAACCATCGGCGCGATGGCACGGCTGGTCGAGCAGGGCAAGGTTCGCTGGATCGGTGTTTCCGAAACCAAAGCCGAAACCCTGCGGCGCGCGCATGCGACCCATCCGGTTACGGCACTGCAGACGGAATACTCACTGTGGTCGCGCGAGCCGGAAGACGAGCTCTTTGGGGTCTGCGATGAACTCGGCATTGGCTTCGTCGGCTATGCGCCGCTCGGCCGCGGCTTGCTGTCGGGCAAGGTAAAAAAGGTCGACGATATGCCGGAGACCGACATCCGCCACAACCTGCCGCGCTATCAGGAAGGCAATATCGAGCGCAACAAAGAGATGATCGAAAAGCTCGAACAGATGGCAGCCGAGAAGAACTGCTCGCTGCCGCAACTGGCACTCGCGTGGATCATCTGCAAACAGGCCAATGTCGTGCCGATTCAGGGCGCCGACCGGGTGCCTTTCGTGGAAGACAATGCCGCCGCGGTAGAGGTTGAGCTAAACGACGAAGACTTGGCGCGGCTCGATGCGGCAAACCCTGAGGGTGTGGCTGCTGGCGGGCGCTATCCCGACGCCTGGATGGACGAGGTCAATCGCTGAAGAAATTTCGAATAGCTCGCGTCACGTTTCGACGTCGCCCTCACCCCAGCCCTCTCCCGCGTAGGGGAGAGGGAGAGCATGGTGCGCTCGGCGTAATTCCCTCGCCCCTACGCGGGAGAGGGTTAGGGTGAGGGATTCCCCACCCTAACAAAA
>CAUZWH010000296.1:0-4533 GCA_963583675.1 Alphaproteobacteria bacterium | reverse complement strand
AGAGGTTCGCACCCAATGTCGAAGAAGAACGCATTTTACGCTCAGTCCGGCGGCGTCACGGCCGTCATTAACGCCTCCGCCTGCGGCGTCATTGAAACTGCTCGAAAACACAAGAATCGTATTGCTAATGTCTATGCTGGCAAAAATGGGATCATCGGTGCGCTAACCGAAAACATGATCGATACGAGTCGCGAATCTGCGCGAACCATCACGGGGCTAAAACACACGCCTGGCGGCGCTTTTGGCTCCGCCCGATATAAGCTCAAAGGCGTCGAGGAAAATCGCGCCGAATACGAACGTTTGATTGAGGTATTTAAGGCCCACGACATCGCCTATTTCTTCTATAACGGCGGTAACGACTCAATGGATACCGCCCACAAGGTATCCCTCATATCAAAAAGCATGGGTTACCCGGTTACCTGTCTCGGAATACCTAAAACAGTCGACAACGATTTGCCCATAACCGACAACTGCCCTGGCTTTGGGTCGGTTGCCAAATATGTCGCGGTATCGACAAAAGAAGCCGCATTGGACGTCTTATCAATGGCGGAAACTTCAACGAAGGTATTCGTCCTTGAAGTTATGGGTAGGCACGCTGGCTGGATAGCGGCAGCAGGCGGACTCGCAGGCTCGGGCGCGGCACATGAACCTCCACACATCATCTTGTTTCCCGAAATTCCATTTAACAAAAGTGCCTTCTTGAAGCGTGTCAAAGCATGCGTCAAAGATTACGGCTATTGCGTCATCGTGGTCAGCGAGGGTGCGCGGTATGCCAACGGCAAATTCCTAGCAGAGGCCGGCACCGTCGATGCGTTCGGCCATGCACAGCTCGGAGGCGTCGCGCCGATTGTCGCCAATATGGTTCGCGACAAGCTGGGCTTCAAATTTCATTATGCAGTCGCCGATTATTTGCAGCGTTCTGCGCGGCACATCGCATCCGCAACTGATGTCAAGCAGGCCTATGCTGTTGGGCAGGCGGCGGTCCACATGGCGCTTGCCGGCGAAACGGCGGTCATGCCTGTCATCAAACGCGTTTCTGATAAGCCCTATCGCTGGAAGATCGAAAAGGCGCCTTTGGCCCGAATTGCGAACAAGGAAAAAATGTTGCCCCGCCGCTACATCTCCAAGGATGGCTTCTCAATTACGGCTGCTGGCCGCCGTTATCTAGAACCCTTGATTCGTGGCGAGGATTATCCTCCATATATCAACGGCTTGCCGAACTACGTCACACTTAAGAGCGTGCCTGTTCGTAGGCGGCTAAAGACTAAATTTGTGGTATGATGCGCGCGCTTTAGAGACTGGCCTGCGGACGAAAAATCTTTACTACCGCGCGGTCGGCAAGAAAAAAGAGAAAATTTTCATTCGGTGAGAGGATCCCGAACGCGTTCTACATAGCTAAGGTACAGCACCTTGCAGCCATGTGTGCCGAGTCCTCTCCCGCCGGACTACAATGACGGAGTAACAATCAATATGTCAGTTGCAATTATCCTGGTCCTGTCCCTTTTCGGACTCGTTGTGGCCTTTTACTACTCGCGCTCGGTCAGCCGCGTTGCGATCGATATGGGTGTCGAAGACGCCGACACGCGCGGCAAACTGCGCAAGATTCATTCGGCGATCGCCGATGGAGCGATGGCGTTCCTCAAGGAGGAATACAAGTTCATGGCCATCTTCATGGTCCTGTTCGGCATCGTCATCGCCCTCCTGATCGATGATCAACACACCGAGAACGTCAATGAAGGCATCTACACGGCCGTCGCGTTCATTTTCGGCGCGATCATCTCGATCGCCAGTGGCTACATTGGCATGAAGATCGCGACCGCGGGCAACGTTCGCACGATGGTCTCGGCCAACCAGTCGCTCTCCAGCGCGTTCAATCTCGCGCTGCACTCCGGCGCCGTTATGGGCTTCGCGCTGGTCAGCTTAGCCTCGCTTGGCATGCTGCTGATCTACCTCGGCCTCAAATATGTACTGCCGGACGATCTGCCACCGCACGTATTGATGGAAGTGATTGCCGGCTTCGGCCTTGGCGGTTCCGCCATCGCGCTGTTCGCGCGCGTGGGCGGCGGCATCTTCACGAAAGCAGCCGATGTTGGCGCCGACCTCGTTGGCAAGGTCGAGGCAGGAATTCCGGAAGACGATCCGCGTAACCCGGCCGTTATCGCTGACAACGTTGGCGACAACGTCGGTGACGTCGCCGGTATGGGCGCTGACCTCTTCGGCTCCTGTGCGGAGAGCACCTGCGCCGCCATGGTCATCAGCGCGATTGCCTTCGGCGGCAACGTCGATGCGCTGCTGTATCCAATTGTCATCTCGGCGATCGGCATTCCGGTCAGCCTGATGACGATGCTGATGGTCCGCGTCAACACCGAAGCCCAGGTGGGCCCGGCGCTGAAACGCATGCTGATCATATCGAGCGCAATTATGGCCGTCGTCATGTACTTCGTGACCGACATGCTGATTCCGGCGGAGTTCGTAATCACCGGCGTCGGGTATACCTCCCTCGGCGTATACATGTGCTTCCTGACCGGACTAATCGCCGGCCTCGTCGTGGGCCTGCTCACCGAGTACTACACGTCAGATGCCTACAGCCCCGTTCGTGAAGTGGCCGAGTCCTGCCAGACCGGTGCCGCGACCAACATCATTTTCGGACTGGCACTCGGTTACAAGAGCGCCGTCGGTCCTTATCTCGCGATCGGCCTTGCCATCTACATTCCGTGGATGCTGGCCGGCATGTACGGTATAGCAATTGCCTCGCTCGGTATGCTGGGCACCCTGGTCATCGCGCTGACGATCGACGCCTACGGCCCGGTGGCTGACAACGCCGGCGGAATCGCCGAGATGGCCGGCATGCCGGAACACGTGCGAAAGCGCACGGACGTCCTGGATTCGGCCGGTAACACCACAGCCGCCATCGGCAAGGGCTTCGCGATCGGCGCTGCCATTCTGACATCGCTCGCTCTGTTCGGCGCGTTCCTGACCCGCGCCGATCTGCTGCTGAAAGAACAGGACCCGACCTCGGATCTTCTCGGCTCGATCAACCTGCTCGACCCAATGGTCTTCACCGGCCTGTTCATCGGTGCCGTACTGCCGGCGCTGTTCTCGGCCATGACGATGAAGTCAGTCGGCGCGGCCGCGTTCAAGATGATCGAGGAAGTGCGGCGTCAGTTCCGCGAGGATCCAGGCATCATGGAAGGCACCAGCGATCCCGACCACGCACGGTGCGTCGCGATCTCGACACAGGCTGCTATTCGCGAAATGGTTGCGCCCGGCATCCTTATTATGGGTGCACCGCTCGCCACCGGGTTCCTGTTCGGCATCCAGGCCACGGCCGGACTGCTGGCCGGCTCGCTGGTCACCGGCGGCGTTCTCGCGATTTCGGCGTCAAACTCCGGCGGCGCCTGGGACAACGCGAAGAAGTACATCGAAGCTGGCAATCTCGGTGGCAAGGGCACCGAAATTCACAAGGCGGCGGTGGTTGGCGATACGGTGGGCGATCCTCTGAAGGACACATCCGGCCCGTCGCTGAATATCCTGATCAAGTTATCGGCCATTCTGTCGCTCGTCTTCGTACCGTTCTTCGTACAGTACGGCGGCATCCTGCTGAAGTTCATGTAGGAGCGACGCCCTTCGGAACCAAAAAAAGCCCGGCCATGTGCCGGGCTTTTTTTTCTCTGTAGCGCGGCAGTCCACCTCAAGTAGAGCGATCGCTTTAAACCGGGCCGAAGGCGCTTGGCGGCCTTCGCCTCAGCACGATCGTATCCCGCCTGTTTGTCGCTAACTCCATGACCACCGGTGGTGATGCATGGGATAACGCCAAGAAGTACATCGAAGACGGCAATTGCGGCGGCAAGGGCCTTGACGCTCACAAAGCGGCAGTAACCGGCGATACCGTTGGCGAACCGTACAAAGATACGGCTGGCCCGGCGATCAATCCGTTGATCAAGATCATTAACATCGTAGCGCTGTTGATGGTGCCATTGCTTTGATCTTAATTAACACGAGCCAATCAAAAGGCCGCACGACGAAAGTCGGCGGCCTTTTTTTTGCATCCGAATTACGCTGCTACTGAAATGGCGGATAGGGGAATCAAATGGGCAGTATTGAAGGCAGCTGCCTGCCATTAGAATAACCGCCAGCCCCAAACGGGTTCGGCGTTTTCGATGATTGCCGGTATCCCGTCTGATTCACTGATGTTCTCGACGGACGAGACTCTAAATGAGTACCAGGACAAGGACGCGAGTGGCGCGAGTGCTAGCTGTCGTTTCTGCGCAGGTGCACAGTCAGCAACAGAGCTTAGACGACACTCGGATACTAGGAATTCAAAATTCGATAACTACCCGTCGTCGTCGTCCCCAAAATCGCGGGCGCCTCGATAAAATTGCCTTGCACGAAATCGATACCAACTGAGCGCAACCAATCGAAGTCTTCTTGCTCCTCAACCTGCTCCGCAACGACTCTGAAATCCATCGTGCGTGCCAGCTTAATCATCGCCGAAACCATTTCCTGATTGACCTGATCAGTCGTGAGGTTGTT
>CAUZWH010000295.1:0-4535 GCA_963583675.1 Alphaproteobacteria bacterium | reverse complement strand
CGAAGATGATCTCATCAAAGGCTTAGGGGGAGAAGACACGCTGTTCGGTGGCGATGGCGACGACACCATTCTGGGCGGCACCGGCAATGACCTGATTTTTGGCGAAGATGGCGATGACAAGATAATCAGTGGGTCCGGCAACGATTCGCTCTATGGCGGCGCTGGTGCCGATGTAATTAACGGTGGTGCCGGTAACGACGAGATCTATGGCGACTTCGCTCCAGAAGATGGCGATGACCCTGACAGTGCGGCTACGGCCGATTACCCGCAATCGACTTCGTGGAACGACACGCTGCGCGGCGGTTCTGGCGACGACACGATTTACGGCGGCCAGGGCAACGATCTGATCTTTGGCGGTGCCGGTAACGACCTGGTCTTCGGCGGCTCGGGAAATGATTCGATCTACGGCGGATCAGATAACGACACGCTCTTTGGTAACACCGGTGATGACGTCGTTGCTGGCGGAACGGGAGATGATCTCGTTTACGGTAACGAGGGCGCCGACAGCGTTTACGGCGGTAGTGGAAACGATGAGATGTGGGGAGATTTTCGCCCTGGCACCGATGCTGACAGTGCGGCATCGGAAAACCCGGACTCCGTGCCTTGGAGCGACATACTCCGCGGCGGCGACGGCCGCGACACGATGCATGGCGGGCAGGGCCACGATACGGTTAGTGGCGGTGACGATGACGACACCGTATTCGGCAACGCTGGCGATGATGTGGTCGGCGGTGGTGCGGGCAATGACCTGGTTTATGGCAATGAAGGCGCCGACCGGGTGATCGGTGGTAGCGGCGATGATCAAATGTGGGGCAACTTCCGACCCGGCAGGACTGCCGACGTAGCGGCGGCCGAACACCCGGACTCGGCGCACTGGCATGACGTCATGCGCGGCGGCGCCGGCCGCGACACGATGTATGGCGGGCAAGGTGACGACACGGTGGCTGGCGGCCACGACGACGACAGCGTTTTCGGCAACACCGGCAATGACCTGGTTTATGGCAACGAAGGGGCAGATCGTCTTTTCGGCGGCACCGGCAACGATCAGATGTGGGGAGACTTTCGCCCCGAGTCCGATACGGATGTAAACGCCACGGAAGATCCTGCCTCGGCCGATTGGCATGACCAGATGTTCGGCGGTGCTGGCGCTGACATCATGTTTGGCGGCCAGGGCGACGACAAACTTTTGGGTGGCGATGATGGCGACGAGCTGAGTGGTGGAACAGGAAACGATCTGCTGCGTAGTGGTGCAGGTAACGATCTGCTGATCGGTGGCGCCGGTGAGGACAGGCTGTTCGGCGGTGCCGGCAACGATACCCTCCGCGCCGGCATCAACACCGACTTTAGCCACGGCGGCAAGGGTAATGACACCGCCGGCTTTTCGGATATCCCGGTGTCGGTAGTCGTTGACCTCGAAGGACTAGATCCCAGCTTCGGCGATCCCTCCAAAGAAGTGTTTTACGAAGTCCCGGGGGTTGCCACCATCCTCGAGGACCTGGTCTCGATCGAGAACATCACCGGCGGCAACTCCACCGACGAAATTCGCGGCGATGCTGGCGACAATATCCTCAAGGGCCTCGACGGTAATGACGAGCTCGAAGGCCGTGCCGGTGAGGATCAGGTGTTCGGTGGTGACGGCAACGATACCCTGGTCTGGCGCCACGGCGATGGTGCCGACCTGCTTGACGGCGGTGCCCACGATAGCGCTGCCGCGGTTTCCGCGGCCGACCTCGCCACCGGCGACACGCTCGACCTCTCGGGTCTCGATCTGGATGGCGTCACCAGTGTCTTCGTCGATCTCGACATCGATACTGCCGGCGTCTTCATCCCGCCCGGCAACGTCTCCAGCGAGAACGGCGTCTTGCGCGTCACCGACGCCGACGGCGTCACCACCGAGGTCACCTTGGCCGATATCGAGAACATCATCGGCTCCGCCGCCAACGAGACCCTGTTTGGCAACAACGAGAGCAATGTCATCCTGGCCGGCGCTGGCGATGACCGCATTCATCCCTTCGCGTCGGTGCTACCGACGCCGGGCGGCGACTATATCGACGGCGGCGAGGGTAACGACACTCTGCTGCTGAACGCCTCGCCGGTCGGCCAGACTATCGATCTAGCTACTGGCACCGCAGGTGATGCCAACCCTGGCTCCGGGGGACGGCTGGTCAACGTCACCTTCACCAATATCGAAAATGCCGAAGGCGCGACCTTTGCCGGCGACATGATGTTCGGCAACGCCGGTGACAACATCCTCAAAGGCAATGGCGGCGATGACCATCTCGAAGGCCGTGCCGGCAGTGACCGTCTCGAAGGCGGTACCGGTAACGACTTCGAGACGGGGGCACCGGCGACGATCTCTTCGTCTTTGGCCAAAACCTTGGCGATGACGCAGTTAACGATTTTGTCGGTAGCGTACTCGGCGGCGACGATAACCTCGATTTCACTGCGCTCGGCCTAACGGCCGCTGATTTCAGTGTCGCACAGCAGGGTGTCGATACCGTGGTAACGCTGGATACGACCGGTGAGACTGTCACCCTGCTGGGCGTCAACATCATCGATTTCGACTTCGCAAACGACGCATTTCTGTAGTTGTTTTCAGGACGGTGGGGCGCGCAGCGCCTCGCCGAGCGCCTGGTACCATTCGGCGAGCGGCCGGGTAACCTGCGCTGCCGCTGCCCAACGCGTAGCGCGGCTAAGGATATTGGTTACCGTGCGCGGTGGTGGGCGTGCTAGGCCTTGGCCTGGTTGGTAGTCCCACTCGCCGCGCCGCATCATGCCCTTGATGAGAATCGACAACCGCACCGACATATGGAGGCTGCCGAACGCCCGCAAATACGTATATGGCCCCCCGGGGTATTTGCCTTCATCGAAGTATTTTATGTGGGTTTCCAGCAAGCGTTGCTCGGCAACTGGCCAATCAGGAACCGACTCATCAGTGATCAGCCACGCGACATCATCGAGGCGATTGCGGCATCCACAATGTTCCCAATCGTACCAGGAAACTGTCCAATCGCTGCGTGCCGCCGCGTTGGCCGGGCGCGCATCCCACTTAACGAACGAGCGTCCGGGCACATTGAGCGTGTGAAACAGCTGATGATTGTCGAGCTTGGGACAGGGGACTTCGAGGAAGCGGCCAATCCGGTGCGGCGTGTCGATAAATTGACGCAGCCAGTCGGGCTTGGCTCCGATCTTGAACACCCGCTCATGCAAACCGGCCACGGTGGCCGCCGAGTGGATACGCGATAGGCTTTCGAGTGCAAGTTCAAGCCAGCGTTCGCACTCTGATTCCCAGGTTTTATGGATCTTGCGGGACAAACGATCGCTACCCACATCTTCCTGCAGGAGCCACGTACCGTCATAGGCGAGTATTTCAGGTACCGGGGCGCCGTTTTCGCGAAGCTCTTTGAGCACATCGACTTCGAGCTTTGCGCGCTCGGGAGTCTTGCGGCGGGTCGCGATAACGGTTGTGTCGTTGATGAACAAACGGACCGATTTCGAATCGGGGCGATAGATATTGGCGTCGTGAGGCCTGTGACCCAGCAGGCGTTCGCACGAATCGATCGCTTCGTCGACAAATTCGTTCATTTCGCTCCAGTTTGGTTGGACCAAAGAAACGGTAGCATGGCGCCATAACTGCCCCAATTCGATTCTGTTACCGTCACGGCATTGTAAGGGGAGTGAAAAGCAATGGCAGATGATCGAACAGCCGTATCGGCGGCACGAATCCTTGATCCACAAACGCTGACCGAAAAGGCGGGCTCTGCATATCCCGCCGATCTTTCAAAGGAGCTGGAGGGGCGCTTTCGCCGCGGGTTGGGCAACCCACTGGGTATCCGAAATTTTGGTGTGAATCTATTGCGTCTTGCGCCCGGCGCATGGTCCTCACAACGTCACTGGCATACACGTCAGGATGAACTCATCTACATCCTGGAGGGCGAGGTTGTCCTGATTACGAATGCCGGCGAGGAAAAGCTGCGGGCTGGAATGGTAGCTGGATTTCCGGCCGGTGGAGCAAACGCTCATCATCTGGTGAATCAGGGCGACCGCGACGCTCTCGTGCTCGAAGTCGGCGATCGCACTCAAGGCGACGATGTCGTTTATCCTGACGTTGATATGACTGCTCATATGGAATTGCCGGCCTATTCGTTTACAAAAAAAGACGGAACGTCGTTTGATTGAGTAGGTTTATGTGGCTCGAGGCGGGATAAGAGTGGACCTTGAGGAAGGACCAACCGATGCACAAAAAGGAAGCGCCGCACCTTGTCGACCTACGTCTCAATATGGTCGACGAAATTGCTCAGCACGCGATGGCATCGGGCGTGCGCATCGGTAAAGAAGAGTTGGATGATCGCGTGATGGACGCGATGCGCAAGGTTCCGCGCCATGAATTCGTACCGGCGGAAGTACGCAATTACGCCTACTTCGATACACCGCTCCCCATCGGCAATGGGAAAACAATTTTCCAACCTTTCATGGCCGCGGTCATGACCGACCTGTTGGATATTCAACCGACCGATTCCATCCTCGAGGTTGGC
>CAUZWH010000294.1:0-4536 GCA_963583675.1 Alphaproteobacteria bacterium | reverse complement strand
ACCATACCGACGCCACAACATGCCGCACCGGCTGAGCAAACTAATTCGTAAGGAGAGATCATGTTTGAGTTCATCACCGCCGCAGCTATTACAGCGATCGCGGCTTTGGCGTTTACCTTGGTGCTGGATATCCGCTCATCGCGTCGATTTGCTGATATCGAGAAGGCTGAAAGCCTCGCGCTGCGCAGATTGTTAGAGAACTAATTCATCGCGGATCAACGGTCTTTGCGAGGCCCATTCGCCAATACCCTCGGTTCCCTACGAGCGCGAATAACGCTCTGGCTGCCGGCAATCGAGTCTCATCGTTTGCTGTGCGCCAGCGCGCCCATGCTGATCGCCGTGATGGTGAAACCTGCATTGGCGAATTACGACACAGCCCTCGACGCCTAGCTTGCCGAAGACTACACGATCGCGTTTTGGGATTCGAAAAGCTCGCCGAAGAAGGACACGCCGAATCTCAAAACAAACCCGGAGAAATATTCTTCAGAGGCGCAGGCGTTCCCATAAGTTATGCGAAAGCCGCGGAATGCTTCGAAGCCGCGGCGCGGCAGGGACTGGCTACCGCTCAACTCAGTCTTGCCGAAATGTACGAGGAAGGGCGGGGTGTTGGCCGCAACGTCTCCAAGGCCGCGTCGTTATACCTACGTGCCGCGCATCAGGGATTGGCAACGGCGCAGGCCAATATCGGGCGACTCTACGAACAAGGCCACGGAGTCCCTCAGAGCTACGAAGACGCGGTTAAATGTTATTGGCGAGCCGCCGCTCAGGGATTCGAAGCCGCCCGCCAGGGCCGGATCGAGGTCGAAGGATTGCTAAGCCCGGACGAGATCAGGATAGCCCAACGGCGCGCGCGCGACTGGAGCGCCAAAAAGCCCGTCTAGCGGGCCCACCATCTGCGAAATGTGACGGCCGTCATTGAGGTCATCCCTTTCTTGAGCAGACAATCTGTCCTTCAACAGGATCGACGATGCTCTCACAAGTACCCAACGTTATGCGGGTCAAATCGGACGCGGATGTTGAAAAATATGCCAAGCGGCTCGTGCGATGGTTCGGTGAGCGTTCGACCTTTATCGCCAGGATCAGTGCCGATGGTTTCGACGGCGAAACCGATCCCGACTCGCGCGAGACGTGGGGGCGGATCCAGCGGGCGGTTGAGCAACTCCAGGGTGAGCGCGGCCAGCGTGTCTAAGCAGTCGTGATACTTGGTTAGCTACCGGCGATAACACCCAGAAAAGGCTCGGCGAGTTCGCGGAGCTTAACCTCACCAACACCGTGAATGTCGGCGAATTCTCTGGGCGAACTTGGTTGCCGACGCGCCATATCCTCGAGCGAGCGGTCTGAGAAAATCACGTAGGCGGGAACGCCCCGTTCCCGGGCCAGCTCCTGGCGCAACTTCTTGAGATTGGCCAGCAGCGATACTTCGTCGTCGGAGAGTGCGTCAGATAGATCCGACGACCATTTCGTCGCTTTCTGGCTGGCCGACTTAGCTCGCACCGTGTCGACCCGATAGCGGAAGGTTTTTTCGCCCCGCAGCACGGCATGCCCGTCGTCGGTGAGGTTCAGGCCGCCGTAACCCTCGATATCCAATCGCAACAGATCTGCCGCGACGAGCTGGCGGATGATCGAGCGCCATACGTCTTTGCTATGGGCAGTGCCACGCCCGTAAGCGGCGCGGGCATCGTGGCCCATGCGGATAATTTTTTCGGTTTCTGCACCGCGAAGCACATCGATGATGTGGGCTGAGCCAAAGCGCTCACCAGTCTCGACGATCGCCGACAAGACGAGCGCCGCTTCCGCGGTTCCGTCGGCAAGTTCGACCGGATTTTGGCAAACGTCGCAGGCACCGCACGGCTCAATCCGATCGCCAAAGTAAGCCAGCAGCGTGCGACGGCGACACGCCGGTGCCTCGCAATAGCCGACCAGCGCGTCGAGACGCTTGTGTTCGCGCCGCTTGCGTTCGCTGTCGCTGTCCTCTTGTTCGATGAACTGACGCCGCATGCGAATATCGTCGAGACCGTAGAGCATGAAAGCCTCGGCCGGCAGGCCATCGCGCCCGGCCCGGCCAATTTCCTGGTAATAGGCCTCGATGTTGCCGGGAATGTCGGTGTGGAAAACGAAACGCACGTCGGGTTTATCGATCCCCATTCCGAAGGCGATGGTCGCCACTATCACCACCCCTGATTCGGTAATAAACCTATCCTGGTTCGCAGCCCGTTCGGTCTTGTCCATACCGGCGTGATAGGGCAGCGCTGTTATTCCCTGTTTAGACAGGAATGCGGCCGTCGCCTCAGTCTTGCGCCGCGATAGGCAATAGACGATGCCGCTTTCGCCTTCGTGAGATTTCATGACCGCCATCAACTGGCTTTTCCATTCGTGCCGCATCTCGACGCTCAGATGAATGTTGGGACGGTCGAATGCCGCGACAAAGACGCGTGCGGGTTTGGCAAACAGCTTGGCGGCGATGTCGTTTCGCGTCGCCTCGTCGGCAGTGGCGGTGAGCGCCGCGATCGGAACGTCGGGAAACAAAGTCTTGAGCTGGGTAAGGTCCTCATATTCGGGCCGGAACGCCGGCCCCCATTGCGAGATGCAGTGCGCCTCGTCGATCGCTATCAAGCTCAAAGGCAGCCGGCCGAGCGCGGACAGCATGCGCTCCGTCATCAAACGCTCCGGCGATAGGTACAACAGCCGGGTCTCGCCGGCGGCAGCGCGGCGCCACGCCGCGACGTTATCGCTGCGATCGTACGAGGAGTTGATGGTATCGGCGGCGACGCCGGCGAGGTGGAGGGCGGCCACTTGGTCGTGCATCAGAGCGACCAGCGGCGAGACGACGATTGTGAGACCGCCAAGAACCAGAGCTGGGACCTGGAAACACAACGATTTCCCCGATCCCGTCGGCATGACAGTCAGGGCGTTCTGGCCCGATAACAGAGCGTCGACCACGGCTTCCTGGCCTTCGCGAAAGGCCGAAAAGCCAAACACATCCTTTAGCACCGCATGTTTCCGCGTGTGCCAATCGTCCTTTAACCCGGCGGGCTCGGGCCGAGTGAGGTCGCTCGCTGTATCGAGATCGCTCATGGCGTCACTATCGGTCAGACGGCGTAGCGCTACAAACTATCTCTCCGCGTGGCTGTAAACGCGCGATCCGCTACAAAGAAACGCGCCGGCGGATCGACAACCATGCGCCAGACTTCGACTCAGGAGCGCGCCTCGGGATACCATCACCGTTGCCGCTTCTTAGAGGATCTCCGATGGAATTGGCGGTCTCGCCGAAAGACAAAATAGGTGCTGGGCTCGACGGCGCCAAAGCCCCACTGGAAGTGGCGTCTCATGTTCCCGGCTATATCTATGATTCGCCGGAGGTCTTCGCGCTCGAAAAAGAACGCCTGTTCATGCGCGAATGGCTCATGATCGGCCGCCTCGAGGAGTTCTCTGAACCCGGCGACTATATGACCTTTCGGGTGATGGACGAGCCGCTCGTCGTTGCCCGCGACCTCGGCGGCGACCTCAACGCCTTTGCCAATGTTTGCGCCCATCGCGGGGTCGAGGTCGCAACCGGTAGCGGCAACGCGCGCGAGTTCTCGTGTCCTTATCACGGCTGGCTCTACGATCTGTCGGGCCGGTTGGTGGGTGCGCCTTACATGAAAGAGGCGGAAGGCTTTGCACCCGAGGCTTGTCGCCTAAAGCCGATCAAGCTCGACGTTTGGGCCGGTAATGTCTTTGTAAATTTCGATCCCGATGCGGTCCCGTTGGCGATGCATGTAGCAGAATTCGATCAGGAATTCGGGTTTCTGCGCATGGGCGATTGCCGGCTGTCCGAGCGCGTGGTCTATGAGTTCGACTGCAATTGGAAGTTCGTCGCCGAGAACCTGATGGACATTTACCATATTGGCACCTTGCACGCGCAGTCCTTCGCGCGCTTTTCAGTGCAGGATAGCTACCGCTTCAATCTTCGCGAGCGCGGCCGGTTTGGCATCCACTATGAAGCCGCGCCGATTACGGCGGACGGCAAAACCCGGTTCAGCGCGATGCCGTGGCTGGCCGACCGGCCCGATAGCCTCGCTTGCGTTGGCTTCCTGCCGCCCAACCTGAACCTGCTGGCGCGCTACGATTATGCGCGCCCGATAGCGCTATGGCCGCTGGCGCCGAACAAAACCCAAGCCATCGCCTATCATGTCTTTCCCGAGGAATTCACCATCGGTGCCGACTTCTTGGACAAGGCACGGGATTATCACGACTATATGAAAGTAGTGTTCGCCGAGGACCTTGAGATGGTTCAGTCGCTGCAACGGGCGATGGGCTCTCGCTATTTCGCACCCGGACGGATGGCCAAGCTCGAGATGGCGATTCACCACATCCTTAACCACTACTTCGAGCGAATGTTTGGCGCCGAGGAACGGGCGAACGCAACCGGCTGATCGTTGACGTCATGGGTGAGCCGCGCAACCATAGTGACACCGCCAAGTGGGAGGAAACCGCATGTACCCCGATGCAGTCGACGGCGTAACTTACCGCGACGAGCCGATCCCAATCCCCGAG
>CAUZWH010000293.1:0-4549 GCA_963583675.1 Alphaproteobacteria bacterium | reverse complement strand
GAAGAGATTAAGAAGCTGAATGAAGAAGCCAAACAACGACTCAAAGAAGAAAAAGCCGAACAAGCCTAAACGCGCAAGCTCGTTAAGAGAGAAAATGAAGGCTGGCGGAGAAAGATGAGGTTATTGCCGCTTGGTCTCTTTGGAACCAGTATTTGGATGACAGTGAGGGGGGGCTGGGGTCGGATAGCTGCGGGATGCGCATCGCCATTGATAATTTACTTGGGCCGTCGGGGCTCGAGTTGGAAGAGGGATTGCGTTTTGTCGAGCTAATGTCGAATGAAGGCGTGCTCGACCGGTGGAACGTCAAAATTTCCTATTTTATGGAGTGGGGCATTGATGCCGGCCCATCGCGCTTCTTCGAATCGGGCTACCAAACCTGGGCCACCAAGGCGGTCAAAGAAGTGACCAACATCCCCGTGGTTGGCGTCAACCGCATGACCAGCCCGGACGATATGGCGGCGTTGATCCGTGCCGGCGAGGCGGATTTTGTCGGTGCCGCGCGACCCTCTATCGCTGATCCGTTTCTGCCTAACAAAATTAGAGAAGGGCGGCTGGACGATATCCGCGAATGCATCGGCTGCAATATCTGCGTCTCTCAGTTTAATCAGGAAGCGTCGCTGATCTGCACCCAGAACGCCACCGCCATGGAAGAGTATCGCCGTGGCTGGCATCCGGAGAAATTCGAGGCGGCGGCTAATGCCGGCTCGGTGCTGGTGGTTGGCGCTGGCCCGGCCGGGCTGGAATGCGCCCGCGTCTTGGGCCTGCGCGGCTATGATGTTCACCTGCGCGAGGCCGACGGCGAGGTTGGCGGCCATATGCGCGATGTCATGCGTTACCCCGGCCTGGCTGAATGGGGCCGCGTCATCGGCTACCGCGAAGGGCAGATCGCCAAGCTCTCCTCAGTCGAGTTGCATACCGGTGTCGGCCAGATGAGCGCCGACGATATCCTCGGTTACGGTGCCGATAAGGTGGTTGTCGCGGTTGGCGCCCATTGGGCGACGGACGGGCTCAACGCTGTCGGCTTTGGGTCGATTGAGGGCGCCGATGCCTCTCAGCCGCAATTTTGCACACCGGAGCAGGTCATGGCTGGCAAGGAGGTTGGTGATCGTGTCGTGGTGATTGACGGCGACGGTTATTTTACCGGCTCTGCGATGGCCGAGATGATGGCCGATCAAGGCAAGCAGGTGTCGATTGTCACCCAGTTCCAGGAAGTCGCGCCGTTTTGCCAAAACACGTTAGAGGGCCCCAATCTTCAGCGTCTGTTGCATGAAAAAAACATCAGCCAGCACCTGCTCCATTGGGTCGAGGACATGACGGTCGATAATTCGATCAAGATGTCGCTCGCCTATGCCTACCGCGATGGCTCCGAGATCCATATGCCGCCGACCACCGGCCAGCTGCCGCGCCGCGCCGGCACTGAGGTCACGCAAGTGGAATGCGATACCGTTATTTTGTGCACGGCGCGAAAATCCAACACGGCGCTCTTTACCGAGCTCAAGAGCCGTAAGGCCGAATGGGCGGAAAATGAAATTGAAGCGGTTTATCACGTCGGCGATTGCCACACGCCGCGCTTCATTCAGCTCTCCGTCTTTGAAGGTCACCGCATGGCGCGCGAGTTTGAATCGAAAAACCCGCAATATCCGCTGCCCTATATCCGCGAGCAGCAAATCTGGGGCAACGAGACCTATCCCAAGCTTGGCTAGCCGGGACGGTTAAACCTTCGCCCGCTCACCCTTCGGGTCGTAAAAGGCGCGCAAGTCAAGCGCCAGCGCTTTCGTCAGCAGCTTTATCCCGCCTTTGGAAGCGCAGTAAATCGACAAACTCGGCATGCCGGTCTCGCCGCAGATCGAACCGATATTGATGATTTTTCCGCCGCCGAAAGAGCGGCGCTCCTAATTCATTAAATTATAGTAATTATTCGTGGTTTCTTGCATACGCTGCCTCAAACGTGAAAGCGCCTGCGGCCAACTACCTTCGTATCGGAGACCTTGAAGCGGCGGATGGCGTTGTCAGCTTCCATCAGTTCTTGCGGCCCAAGCTCACCGGGCCTACTGCCGACGGTTTGGCTGAGAACGTCATGCGGGTGTTTGTGGTCAACGAAGCCCAAGTTCACCGTGCCGAGGTCGTAACCCATCAGCCGCTGGAGAAGCGGCGGAAAGGTGCGCGCCTCTGCTATCGGTACTGCGAGATACTGGTTCTCCTCCTGGCGCAACCAGCCAAGAGAATAGGTCAGGGCAAGCCCGCATCGTGCGGCGGCCGATCGATTGGCACCGCCGCCGTGAATCATACCGCCGAGATAAAACATGACCGAGCCGGGCGGCATCTCCGCCGTAATGATTTCATCACTCGACGGTATGCGCTGGTCGGGCCATTGGTGGCTGCCCGGCACTATGCGTGTCGCTCCATTCTCGGCGGTGAAGTCGGTTACAGCCCACATCGTTGCCAGCAAAAGTGGCGGTGCCGGATTCTGGATCGGGTAGAAGCTGGTATCGCGGTGCATGGTTTGCGCTGTTTCGCCGGGCTCGAGGTACATCACCCCGGTGTAATTGACCTGATAGCGCGCGCAATACGGCCCGAGCACACGGTCGGCAGTTTCAAGAGCAAGCGGGTCGGTAACCATATCGCGTGTCGTGGGGCAACGCGATAACAGCGCCCCGAAACGCTTCGTCTTATGCCCCATGAAGGCGTCGGGATCACCCGCGCCCGTGGCGTCAAGGTGTGGGCGGAGCTCGCCGGTGAGCTTGGCGAGGGCATCGTCGTCAAGAAAGCGGCGCACGATCGCGTAACCGTACGCCGAGATCGATGTGGCCAGAAGCTCGGCTGGAACATCGGCGTTAAACGCTTGCAGCCTCTTCATTGCACGCCTCGCCTTTCGTTTGACATTCTCGCGCTCGGTCGCGCTTGTCCATCTAGCTACCCGGTTTGGTCTGCCCAGCCGCTGGCTTGGGGCGCGAAGAACTTGCCTTCGACCTTGATGGAGGAGAACAACCAGCGTCCGTCGCGCTTGACGAGGTTGTCATCATACTCGGCCGCGAACCAGCGGGCCTCCTTCGCACCATCGACGAGCATGGTACACCACATGATTAGCCACCATTTCGCGTTCGCCGTGTCACCGTCGACCTTAATGAGCGGATTCATCACCGGATGGATTGCAAACACGATGTCATCAGAGATGCCGGCGAAGAACGCCTTGATCGCGCTAACGCCCTCGTAGCGGCCAAAATCTCCGCCATCCCAGATTGCGTCCTCGGTGAAGAGACTCGCCATACCCTCCGGGTCGTAACCGTGATCCGCGTAGGCGCAATATTGCGCCTTCATTTGTTTGATGTCCTCGATCGCCGTAAGTCGATCGACTTTCTGTTCCAAGGTCAGTTCGGCCACGTCATTCCCCTATTTTTGTGCAACCGGTGTCCGCTACTCGGCCGCTTGCAAAACTGTAAGGTGCGGTTACTCGTGAGACATCCTATTTGTTGATTATAGCTTTTCTCTCAGTACTTTGTAAGGCGTTTTTCCGTTGTGTGCGCCATGGGGCCGGTGGAAGTTGTAGAAGCGTTCCCATTCATCGAGTTTAGCTTCGAGATCGACGTCACCTTTGTAGCTGAGCAATTGATAGAATTCTTGACCATCAGAGCTGTGCGACCGCTCAACTTTACCATTCAACTGTGGTGTGCCGCGTTTGATATATGCATGCCTAATACTAAGATCTTCGACATGCCAATGGAATTTGGCCTGGAATTCATGGCCATTGTCCGTTCTGATTTCACGAATGCGAAACGGGAATTTTTGGATGATGTGGTGGACGAAGTCGATGGCGTTGGCTTTGGTGTGCTTTTCGTAGATTTTTAGAGCGCACACACGCGTTGCGTCATCGATGGCAGTGTATCGGCAACAGCGCACCTTCTCTCCCCTATTTCCGATGAATGTCAGGACCTTAACATCCATTTGAATGTGGTGACCCGGGACTTGCTATTGTATCGGGCAGGGTTGGTATTTGGTCCAAAGGGATCCGGCCGAGAGTCTTGGGAATGGAAAGCGTTCCGTTGTCAGCTGCCATTGGTACCCGGGCGTCCCAGATAAATCCTATCTCGTTCAAGCGCTGACGATGCTCTGGTGAGAGAGTGGGGGCCGGTCCACTGCCCCACCCTGTAATCGCCCTCTGGCGCTGTCAGAAATTTTGGAGGCTGGTTTGATTTAGTCTGACAGAGCTGGAGATCTTCGACTTGGCGCAGTGACAGTGGATAGCGGATATACATCATCACCGTGAGGCGAATGATCTCGGGTGAACTGTTGAAATAGCGGAAGGGATATCTCATCAACTGAGGCTACGGATCACCTATCCCCACATCAAGCCGATTTGTTCTGACAGTGCCCCCGAAATTCATGTTGCCAACCCTCTGTCGAGGTTGCGGGCGTTCATGAACGCTTTATTCCACAGCCGCCATTTCCTCGGCTCTGAGAGCGCCGGTGGCGGCGTTATCGACCTCAAGGGTCTTTGGGTCGATGACAACACCATATGCCGTACGCGCCTTTTCGATTGAGACATAGCCAT
>CAUZWH010000292.1:0-4561 GCA_963583675.1 Alphaproteobacteria bacterium | reverse complement strand
ACGACTTTAATTATTGGCGCAGCCTTTGCCGACCCCGGTGGCAACTCGGCGGCCGGTGAAAGCTACGTCATCTTTGGCAACGCGAACATTGGTACGAGCAGCCCGATTCGAATTTCGGCCCTCAACGGGGCCAACGGATTCCGCCTCACCGGAACCGATCAGGACGACTATTTCGGCCATAACGTGTCGGCAGCCGGCGACGTCAACGGCGATGGCTTCGCCGACCTGCTCATTGGCGCGCGATTTGGCGATGGCGACAGCAACGGGACAATCGACTCCGGCGAGAGCTACGTCGTGTTTGGTGTGTCGAACGTTGGTTCCGGCGGTTCCCTCGCCCTATCCACGCTCAACGGCGCCAACGGCTTTGTGGTTAACGGGGTCGCTCCTGGTGACAGAGCCGGCGATGGCGTTGGCAGCGGCGGTGATATCAATGGCGATGGCTACGACGACTTCGTGATCGGAGCGCCTTACGCCTCAGTCGGTGACTACGACAGCGGTGAGTCATATGTGGTGTTTGGCGGCAGCACGGTCGGGAGTAGCGGAAACTTCGACCTCACATCCTTCGACGGCAGCAACGGGCTTGTCCTGACGGGGAATGCGGAAAATGATTATGCCGGCACGAGCGTCAGTATTGTCGGCGACGTCAACGGCGACGGTTTCGACGATCTCCTGGTCGGCGCGAGCGGTGCCGACCCGGGCACCAGCGACGAGGGCGCAAGCTATCTGGTATTCGGTGGCGATTTCACCGGGTCCGTCACGCACCAGGGTACCACCGGCGACGACTTGCTGGCCGGCACCAGCGGTAGCGACATCATGATCGGCGGCCTTGGCGCAGACACCCTCGCGGGTAGCGGCGGTTCTGACGTCTTGCGGGGCGGTGCCGGCGACGATGTCCTCGCCATCAGCAGCACGACCTTCCAGCGCATCGATGGTGGCAGCGGAAGCGACGTGTTGCGGATCGACGGCAGCGGAACGACACTCAACCTCGCCAGCACAAGCAATCTCAAAATAACCAGTGTCGAGACCATCGACCTGACCGGCTCCGGCAACAATGCGGTAACGCTAAAAGCCAGCGATGTTCTTGACCTGTCCGAATCCAACAACGTCCTGATCGTGATGGGCGATGCCGGCGATATCGTGAACGCTACGAACGAGAGCTGGACCGATCAGGGCGTGTTCGACGGCGTTCGCACCTATACCAGCATCAGCGGCAATGCCACCCTGATGATCGACGACATCATTACCCAAAACATCGACACCGGGCCCTAGTTCAACGCCCTTATGCTCACGGCGAGAGCGCCACAAGTTCGCTTTGTCCGCGGCAGTCGGCGCAACGAGGTTGAGGATCGATGAGTTACAGCTCATGGTTGAGCAACCTCCACCGCTGCCTGAGCGCCACTTCTTCTGAACGAAAGTTTCAGCGCTGAACGCCACATCGTGCTAACGATGCTCTCGATATGCCGTAATCGTGAGTTTTGCTGACAATGAGAGTACGTTTTTGGGGCACGCGTGGCTCGATCGCCAAAGCGGGACCGGGCACAGTTCGCTACGGCGGCAATACCTCATGCGTTGAAATTCGCGTCGATGACGGCACGATAGTCGTTCTCGATTGCGGTACCGGCGCCCATGCGCTCGGCGAATCCCTAATGGCCGGGGAGCAACCGGTCCGCGGCCACCTGCTCATCAGCCATACCCACTGGGACCACATCCAGGGACTGCCATTCTTCGCGCCATTATTTAATCCCACCAATGAGTGGGACATTTACGCCCCGCGCGGATTGGGCCAATCCCTGCAGGACACGCTCGCCGGACAAATGCAGTACACCTATTTCCCGGTCACGCTTGAAGATCTCGGCGCTACCATTCACTACCACGATCTGATCGAGGGGGTGTTCGAGGTGGGCGGTATCACGGTGCGTACCCAATATCTCAATCATCCCGCGCTGGCGCTTGGTTATCGGCTCGAAGCTGACGGCGCGGTGATTGTTTATGCCTGCGATCACGAGCCGCATTCGCGCCAACTCGCGGTTGGGGAAGGCGAGATCGGTACTCAAGATCGGCGCCATATGGAGTTCCTGCGCGACGCAGATCTCGTCATTCACGATGCTCAATACACGATAGCGGAGTATCCGAACCGGGTCGGCTGGGGCCATAGCACGGTCAGATATGCTGCCGACATGTGCCGCCTCGCGGATGTGAAGCGCCTGGCCCTCAGCCACCACGACCCCTTGCGCGAAGATGATGACGTCGATCGAGTGGTTGAAGCGGCGCGCGCTACCAATCGCGATGCAGGGCACGCGTTGGAGATATTCGGCGCTGCTGAGGGCGCCGTCATAGAGCTGCGATCTGACGCGGTTGGCTCAGTCCGAGTTCAAAGCGATGAGCCTTCGGCGATCGCCCCGGTCACGTCGGCGATCCAAGTTCACACAATCCTACTGGGGGTCGGCGACCCGGAAACCGCGGCATTGATAACCGGTTCGGTTGAACCCAAAAGCATTAGAATCGTAAAGGCAGATAATCGTGAAATGGCGGTCGAGCAATATCGTTCAGACCTACCGTCACTGGTTATTCTCGACGAGGCGCTGCGCGGCGGCAGCGCTTTAGAAATTTGTCACGATATTCGACAGATTGACGACAACGCCTACGAGGTTCCCATTATCGTTGCCGCCGACGAGACCAATGCCTCGGCTGACGCGGCGAGTGAGATTACCGACTGGCTGATCAAACCGTTTTCCCGTGAATACGTCCGCACACGCATCATGGCGTGGGTGCTGCGTCAGAGCTGCCGGTGGGTGCCGGCGCCCCTGCCGCCTGACGAGGACCAGCGCCTCGCAACGCTCCACGATCTCGACATTCTAGATACCGAACCCGAAGAGCGCTTCGACAGAATCACGCGCCTCGCGGCCGCGATCTTCGATGTCCCGGTGGTTCTGATCAGCTTCATTGACCGGGACCGTCAATGGTTCAAGTCGGCGCAGGGAATCGAGGTACGCGAAACCCCGCGCGACAAAGCGTTCTGCGCGCACACGATACTCAAAGATGGTGTGACGATAGTCCCCGATGCCCTGCTTGATGATCGCTTTGCCGATAATCCATTTGTCGTCGGGGATACCCGTATCCGATTTTACGCCGGCCATCCCCTCACTGCTACGGACGGGAGCCATCTAGGAACACTCTGCCTAATCGACACCCAGCCGCGCCAAATCAACGATGACAAGGTCGATCTGCTGAAGGATCTAACCGCCTTGGTACAACGCGAGCTATCAATAGGCGCGAGCGCCTGACGCCCGACCGGCTGTAACCACAGAAAAAAGTTATGGGAGATTTCGATGGCACCTCGGATCGGATACCTGTTGCCAACACGCGAAAGCGTCATGCAAGGACGGCCACAGACGGCCCCCCTCCTAGCACTGGCGGAAAAGGCCGAAGCGCTTGGTTACGCCTCGGTTTGGGTTGGCGATTCGCTGATGGCACTACCGCGACACGAGCCAATCACGCTGCTTGCCGCAGTCGCGGCTCGCACGAGCCGCGTCTCGCTTGGAACGGCGGTATTGTTGCCGGGCTGGCGCAATCCGGTTGTGCTCGCGCAGCAGGTCGCCACGCTCGACCAGATCTCGGAGGGACGCGTGATCCTCGGCGTCGGCATTGCCTCCGACGTGGCCACGATCCGGGCTGACTTTCAGGCCGCGGGCGTCCCGTTCGAAAAGCGAGTCGGGCGCCTGCTCGAGGGCTTGCGACTGTGCCGTAAATTGTGGACGGGCAAACCGGTCACCTGGGACGGGCGCTGGACGGTTGATAACCGCACACTCGGCCCCGAGCCATACCAACCCGGCGGTCCGCCGATCTGGATTGGCGGCTCAGTTCCGGCGACCGTGGAACGCGTCGGCCGTCATCTCGATGGCTGGTTCCCGAACGAACCAACGCCGGATGAGTATCGCGAGATTTGGACAGAGATGAAATCGGTGGCCCGCGACGCCGGCCGCGACCCGGACAAGTTGACGGGCGCGCAATATCTAACCGTCGCGATCGACGATAATGCCGCACGCGCCGATCGCCGAATCGACGAGTTCATGGAGACGTATTACGGCAAGGGCTCGAATTTACGCGAGAGCCAACCCTGCTACGCCGGTTCCCTGGCCGGTGCCAAGGAACTGCTCGCGGCTTATGCGAGTGCCGGTGCGAGTCACTTCGTGCTGCGCTTCGCGGGCGAACATGAGCAACAGCTTGAATTATTCGCAGGCATCGAGGCCGAACTCTCGGGCTAAGACATGGATGGCATAACGAAGCTCAACGCACATATGCTCCCGTTCGCAGCACTTTTGGGCATTCGTTTCATAACCGCCGAGCTCGACCGGATTGTTGCCGAGCTCTTGATTCGAGATGAATTGTGTACGAGTCCCGCTGTAGCGCATGGCGGCGTTATCATGGCGTTTGTCGACACGCTCGACGCTGCCGGTACTATCCTAAACTTGGCCGATGGGGCCCATACCACCACGATCGAGAGCAAGACCAATTTTCTCGCCGCGGCCGCGCCGGCACAAAAGTGACGGGCAAGGCGACC
>CAUZWH010000291.1:0-4563 GCA_963583675.1 Alphaproteobacteria bacterium | reverse complement strand
CAACCAATCGGCGGTCGGACGAAAGATCATCGACCGTGACGGACTAGAGCTCATTCACACCCGATTGGAAGAACTCCTGGCTGGCTACGGCGCTCGCCTGGATTCAATCTTCGTCTGCACTGACCCACCATGGGCAGCGACCGCGCGGCGCAAGCCGAACCCTGGGATGGTTTGGCAGGCCCTGAATAAGTTTGGTGTAGACCCGCCCGACGCTGTGCTAATTGGCGATGATCTCCGCGATCTGGAGGCCGCAGCCAAAGTGGGTTGCCGTCGAATTTTGGTTCGAACGGGTAAGGGTAGGAAGACTGAAGCCATGGGCCTGCCGCGCCATGTTTTGCCGGTGATAATTCGAGACGATCTATCGGCTGCGGTCGATTATTTGCTTGAGCCTACCCATTGAGAGCGACCTTCTATCCCAAGGCACAAGCGCGACCACTCGGTTGGCGGATCGTCGTCTGGACGCTTATCGCGATGCTGGCGATTGGGTTTTTGTGGGTCGGCGGTTTGCTATGGTTTACTGGCGACCTAGACCGACGGGTTGTCAACACGGGCGATAAAACAGATGCGATCGTTGTGCTGACGGGGGGGAGCGGACGCCTCGAAGCCGGATTTACACTTCTCGCCGAAGGACGTAGCGGGAAACTGTTCGTGTCCGGTGTCGGTCCGGCGACCTCTCGTGAGCAGATACGAGGTCTCGTGCATCTGTCACTCGACCGCTTCGATTGTTGTGTCGACCTGGGACGCGACGCCCGCGACACCGTTGGCAATGCTGTCGAGACCGCCGAGTGGATGCACCGACAATCCTTTGCCTCCTTGCGATTAGTGACCAGCAGCTATCATATGCCGCGCAGCTTGATCGAGTTTCGACGCGCGATGCCATCGGTTGCGCTTGTGCCGCATCCCGTCTTCCCTGAGCATGTAAAACTCGATCGGTGGTGGGAATGGCAAGGAACAGCGATATTGATCGCTGAGGAATACACCAAATTCCTCTTCAGTCTTGGCCGCGCACGCCTCATCTCACCCAACGATCGAGCATTGCGCTAGGGGAAAGATCCTGACTTCGATGCCACTACGTTCCGCTCTATTTAATGTCCTTTTCTACGCGTGGGCTGCAACGGTCGCGCTGTTGTTTTTCCCGACCCTTTTTCTGCCGCGAAGGTTTTCGCAACCAGCACAGAAGCTATGGGCCACGGGGATGGTATGGCTGCTGCGCACGATCATTGGCATCAGAATGGAGATCCGAGGCCGTGAGCATATCCCGGTCGGACCGGTTCTCATCGCCTCGAAACATCAGAGCGCTTGGGAGACCATTATCTATCATCTCGTTCTCGATGATCCGGTGATGGTCATTAAGCGCGAACTATTCTGGATTCCGCTCTACGGATGGTACGCGCTCAAATGGCGCATGATTGGCATCTATCGCAAGGGTCGCGCACGGGCGCTAAAGAAGATGGTTGCGGCCGCTCGCGCCGAAGTCGGCCGGGGACGCCCGATCGTGATCTTTCCCCAAGGAACCCGAACCCAAGTTGGCGAACGGTTGCCCTACCAACCGGGTATCGCGGCCCTTTATCGCGCGCTCGCAATACCGGTGGTCCCGGTCGCTGTGAATTCGGGCCTTTATTGGCCACGCCGGGGTTTTACCAAACGCTCGGGCACGATCATCTTGGAATTTCTGCCGCCAATTGAAGCTGGCCTGCCACGTAAGCAATTCACACCGCTCCTTGAGTCGCGGATCGAAGAGGCGAGTTCGGCCCTACTTCACCCGTAAAGAAGATTTGCACGCCGGTAGTACGACAACCTCTATCCACATCACCACGTTCCATTATGGATAACTAAAATAATATAACAATTTCAATTAATTGAGCTTGTTATCGCGGTGGGTAAACGTGCTGAAACATAACGAGAACATTTAGTGTTGATTTCATAGTGGAAGGCATTACATTGATCACGGTTGCCAACTGGATTGGCAGGCCCAATCGCGTTCGCGACGAAGAGCGAGCGCACATGATGCCCGAGCGGCATCTCGTAGCAGGGGATTGACTGTGCCGAGCGTTGCGCCGATTTCGCAGCAAATATGGGACATGAAGTATCGGCTCAAGAGAGCCGACGGCACGCCAATCGACCGCACCATCGAGGACACTTGGCGGCGGGTAGCCCAAGCTCTCGCGGCGCCCGAAAGCGATCCCGAGCTGTGGTCAGAGCGATTTTACCAGACCATGGAGGGATTTCGTTTCCTTCCGGCCGGCCGGATTCTCGCGGGCGCCGGTACCGATCGGCGCGTAACCCTATTCAATTGCTTCGTCATGGGAACGATCTCCGACGACATGGAGGGGATCTTCCAAAGTCTTAAAGAAGCGGCGTTGACGATGCAGCAGGGTGGTGGCATCGGCTACGATTTTTCGACGCTACGACCGAGCGGGGCGCGCGTTGCCGGTGTTGGTGCCGACGCGTCGGGTCCGATGAGCTTCATGGATGTGTGGGATGCGATGTGCCGCACCATCATGTCGGCCGGCCACCGCCGCGGCGCGATGATGGGCACAATGCGCTGCGATCATCCCGATATCGAGGATTTCATCCGCGTCAAGCACGACGCCGGTCGTCTTCGCATGTTCAATCTTTCGGTGCTGGTTACCGAGGCATTTATGACGGCTGTCGCCGAGGATGGCCCTTGGGAGCTTCAGTTCGGCGGTACCGTTCACCGAGTGCTGCCGGCGCGTGAGCTGTGGGAACAGATCATGCGAGCGACATTTGCTTATGCCGAGCCCGGCGTCATCTTCATCGACCGCATCAATCAAGCCAACAACCTTCACTACTGTGAGACCATCAGCGCCACCAATCCGTGTGGTGAGCAGCCGTTACCGCCCTACGGCGCCTGCCTTTTGGGCTCGATCAATTTGGCGGTCCTGGTCGACAACCCCTTCACTGACGAAGCCGCGCTCGATATCGCGATGTTACGCGAGCTAACCGGTAATGCCGTGCGTATGCTCGACAATGCCATCGACGTCTCCCATTTTCCTTTGCAGGAGCAGGCGAACGAAGCGATGGCCAAGCGCCGGATCGGGCTTGGGATTACCGGCCTTGCCGATGCCCTTATCCTGTGCGGCGCCCGGTATGGATCAAAGCAGGCGATCGACCTAACCGAAGCCTGGCTCAGCGAACTGCGGCGCAGCGCTTACCTCGCCTCCGCCAAGCTTGCTGCCGAAAAAGGCGCATTCCCGCTCTACGATGCCGAACAATACTTGGCCGGGGTCACGCCAACGGCATTCGATGACGAGGTCCGCCGGGAGATCCGAAGCCACGGCATCCGCAATTCGTTACTCACGTCGGTGGCGCCAACCGGAACAATTTCGATCTTTGCCGATAATGTCTCCTCGGGCCTAGAGCCGGTCTTTAGCTTCAACTACTCGCGCAACGTTCTGATGCCGGACGGATCACGGCGCCAGGAAGAGGTTTCTGACTACGCCTACCGCTTGTACGCCCGCCTACACCCGCGCACACCGCTAACCGATGGCTTCGTCGACGCCCAGACTCTGGCACCCTCTGACCACGTGGCCATGCAGGCAGCCGTGCAGCGCTATGTCGATAGTGCCGTGTCAAAAACCATCAACTGCTCCGAGGGCATTGCCTTTGAGGACTTCAAGAGCGTCTACACCCAGGCCTACGAAGCCGGTTGCAAGGGCTGCACAACCTACCGCCCCAATGACGTGACCGGTGCCGTTCTCGAAGTGCGTCCCGATCCAGCGATTGAAAACCAGGCCGAACTCCCGCTCAATGAGCCTATACCGAGGCCCGAGGACATTTTTGAAGCCGGCGGTGTGGTCTATATGACCAAGCCGCTCGATCGACCCGGTGTCCTGCCGGGATCGACCTACAAGATTAAATGGCCCGAGAGCGATCACGCGATTTACATCACGATCAACGACATTATTACCGATAGCCGGCGCCGGCCGTTCGAGGTGTTTATCAATTCGAAGAATACCGAACACTTTGCCTGGACTGTCGCCCTGACACGGATGATCAGCGCGGTGTTCCGCCGCGGCGGCGACGTATCATTTGTCGTCGACGAACTGAAAGCCGTATTCGATCCCCGCGGCGGGCAATGGGTCGATGGTAAATATGTCCCTTCATTGCTAGCCCAGATAGGCAGCGTCCTCGAACAACACATGATCGAGATCGGCTTCCTTCCCAAATCAGGCGGTGAGGAAATGGAAAAAGTCGAGGTCGCCCATGCGGTGGGCGAGCAAGGCGATGCCCGCACCCGCTTTCGGCAGTGCCCACGCTGCGGACAGGCCGGTCTCGCAAACCAAGAAGGTTGCGACACTTGTGTGAGTTGCGGCTATTCCAAATGCGGTTAGAGTCTTTGAGCGTGGTTCAACCGGCTTAAACGCGTTTACGCGCTCGAACGATGGCGCTGCCGCTTCTCCTCACGCGCACCAGTTGAAGAAGCGCGCCCAATCCTTGGTCCTTAATACCAACCGTATTGAGATGTTCGACGGCATCCGAGAGGTAGTCGTAACTTGATCCGCTGGAACCGACGCCTTCATCGACAAGTGCGGTCATCGC
>CAUZWH010000290.1:0-4596 GCA_963583675.1 Alphaproteobacteria bacterium | reverse complement strand
GGCGACCTGAAGGTCCCAGCCGATATTCGCCGCCGACATCGGGCTGCGCGCAAACGCAATCGCGATACCGGTCAGCAGTTCAACCCGCTCGGTTGCCGTCGCCGCGATCGCCAAAGGCAGGAACGGGTCGTGCTGGTTCTCCATCGAAACGATTCCGTCATAGCCGGCCGCTTCGGTCGCAGCCGCGGCCTCGGCAACGTTATTGAGGTCGTCCTGCGGCACGGTCGTAAACACTTTCATGAGTCGTAATTCTCCCGGCAGCGAACAGGTGGATCCGGCACGTGGCCCATCCTAAGTTCGAAAAAGCTTAGGCGATTTTCGGCGCCTCAAAGCTGCCCCGCACCAGGCCGTGCGTCATCTGTTTGGGGCGTGCGACCGGGAAGTTATCCGTGAGCCAGTCGATAATCGGCCGTGTCAGCCGCGCCCACGGGGTGTTGCCGTCAGGGTCGTTTTGCCCTTTGAACATGCCGTAATGGCCCTTCGAGGCGCCCGCCGGAATGATCCACAGCGCCTTCGGCTCACCGCAGTTGTCGTAGAGCTGCATCGTCTCGTTGGGCGGCACGGTGACGTCGGATTCAGCGTGTACGAACAGGATCGGCCGCCCCGTCATACGGTCGATCACCGCCTCCGGCGCAAAATCGGCGATCGCTGCCGCGCTCTCCAGCAGGATCTCGCCGCCGATGTGGCCGAGCTTCTCATCGTCGGCGTTTTCAGCGACATAGTCCGAG
The DNA here is from genome assembly GCA_963583675.1 of Alphaproteobacteria bacterium. Lineage (GTDB taxonomy): Bacteria > Pseudomonadota > Alphaproteobacteria > SHVV01 > SHVV01 > CAUZWH01. The sequence goes on along the minus strand of CAUZWH010000290.1, from coordinate 3,868 downwards.
CGGCGTTTGCGCGCGATATCATAGGCGACGATAGTTTTCGGCTCGGCGTTATCGCGCACCCGCGCCCGGCGATCGGCATCGAGCTCGGCCATCAGGTCAAGCCAATCCGGCCCCGAGATCAGATGGCGCAGCCAGCGATGGCCGTTCGACACCGCGGCATACGACACCACCGCGCCCACCCGCGGGTCGGTCGCACCGGCGTAGCACGCAATCCCCGCGCCGAGGCTGCGGCCCCACAAAGCGATGCGGCTGGGATCGACCTCGGGTCGCGACTGCATATAGGTAATCGCGTTGTGGGTATCGCGCACTTGCCCCATCGGATCGACGAAGCGGTGGCGCCCCTGGCTGCGGCCGAAGCCACGATAGTCGAAACCCAGGGTGACATACCCCTCGCGCGCGAGCCGGTCGCCGAGATCGGCCGACGAGCCCTTGTAGTCATAGGTGCCGGTAAAGCCGACCAGGTTGATGACCGCCGGCCGCTTCTCGCCCTTCTTGTAATCGGGTGGCAAACAAACGCGCCCCCACAGCCGCTCGCCCTCACTGAAGAAGGCAACATCCTTGCGCTGGATATCCATTGCTCTAAGCCCTACTCATTGTCGCGCGCCCTATTGTCACACCGGCGAAAGCCGGGGTCCATGCACACGGACCGTGTTCTTGGATGCCGGCTTTCGCCGGTATGACAGCGTGCCGCTACGGCGGAGGCTGACCGTATGACGTGCAGCTGTGAAATCTAGGCGTCGTGGCGCCCAACGATGGCGACGCTGCAGACATTGCGGTGTGGCGCGCCGCCGAGATTGTGGGTCATGCCAAGGCGGGGATTGTCGAGCTGGCGTTCATTGGCGCGCCCCAACAACTGCAAGTAGACCTCGTAGAGCATGCGCAGGCCGGATGCGCCGATCGGGTGGCCAAAGCATTTGAGGCCGCCATCGATCTGACACGGGGTGTCGCCGTCGGCGTTGTAAACGCCGTCAAGAATGTCGCGCCACGCCTCGCCTTCTTTCGACAGATACAAATCTTCCATGGTTACCAGCTCGGTGATCGAGAAGCAGTCGTGCGCCTCGACCATGCTGATCTCCTGGCGCGGATCGCGAATACCGGCTTCCTCGTAGGCCTTCTTGCTCGCCACCCGCGCGGTTACGAAGTGGCTGCCGTCCCATGAGTTGTGGCCGACCTCGGTACCGTTCGACACCGAGAGCTGCAATGCCTTGACCGTGATGAGATCCGATTTGCCGAGTTCGCGGGCGATCTCCGGGCGGGTAACGATCGCACAGGCGGCGCCGTCGCTAACCCCGCAGCAGTCAAATAGCCCCAACGGGTCGGCGATCATCGGCGCCTCGAGCGCCTTCTCGATGGTGATCTCCTTCTGCAAGTGCGCCTTGGGGTTCTTCGCCCCGTTGGCATGGCTCTTGACCGATACTTGCGCCATCGCCTGCTTGAGGTCCTCGGGTGCGACGTCGTGTTTAGCCCGATAGGCGCTGGCGAGTTGCGCGAAGCTGCCCGGCGCGGAAAAATTGGCCCAGAACATATCGTTCAAGGCGCCGCGGCTGCGTTGCGGCAGGCCGCCATAGCCGGTGTCCTTGAGTTTCTCGACCCCAGCCGCCAGCGCAATGTCGACCGCGCCCGACGCCACCGCATAAACCGCGCCGCGGAATGATTCGGTGCCACTGGCGCAGTAGTTCTCCACCCGAGTCACCGGGATATATGGCAACCGCAGCGCCTCGGCGAGCGGTATGCCAGATTTGCCAACATGCACTTCTTCAATCGCGGTCGACAACCACGCCGCCTCGATCTGATTGCGCTCGATACCGGCATCGTCGACGCATTCGAGGAACGCCTCGACGATCAGATCGTCGGCATTGGCATTCCAGCGCTCGCCAAACTTCGAGCACCCCATGCCGAGAATGGCGACCGTATCCTTGATGCCCCGTGCCATGCTTTAGTCTCCCTCGCGCCTCACCCGCTTACCTGCGGAGCGGCTTTCCAAAAATACTTCTTAAATCCACGCTCGGTGTCGTGCTCCTTGATGCGGAACATCATCCGCATCGACATGCCGACATCGACCGCGCCAACATCGACATCTGTAAACTCGGCCATGAAGCGCCCGCCTTTATCGAACTGCACGATGCCGTAATGCGCCGGCGGATCGGCCGAGAAGGTGAGATTGTCCGCCGTCCAGGTTACCACTTTGGCGGTCCGGTCCGCGAACCGATAGTCCTTCTGACTATGGAACTCACCGCAATTGGGATTGACGCACACGTTCGACTTCGGGAACTGCACGGTGCCGCACTTGGTGCACTCGCCACCGATTAGGGCGGTCAACATTTCCTTGTTGCGATAGAGCGTCGTCAGCGGTGTCTGTTTGTCGGTCTCAGCCCGCATGCTGAGGTCGCGCACGATCAGGTCGTTGAACGCGAGATATTTGTTGTAGTTGGTCTCTTCCTTACGCCGCGCCAGCGCCCCGGCGATGCCCGATCGCGGCGCCAGCTTGGCGAGCGCATCGGTCGTACGAAACAGCAGTGCATCGCACCCCTGGCCCCAGCCGATCACGAGAATCGTCTCACCCGCCTTGGCTTGTTGCAGCGCATGCACAAGCATGACCAGCGCGTGCGCGGTCCCGGTTTCGCCAAGCCCGCCGTGGAGATTGTCGCGCACCGCCGCCTCGGCGATGCCCGCGCCTTTGGCAATCCGTTGCGGCACCCCGCGCAACACGCACGGCATCACGAAATGATCGATGTCGCCGGGCGCGACGTCAACCGCCGCAAACAGACCCTGCAACGCCTTGGGCACAATTTTGAGGTAGCCTTCGTCGCGCACCCAGCGTTCTTCCCAGTTATAATCATAGGCTTCGTTCTGGGCGCGGTAGTGATCGACGAAATCGACCGCGATCTGATGGCCGCCGACGAAGTCGGCGATGATATTCTCACTGCCCAACAGCAGCGCCGCGGCGCCGGCGCCGTAGAGCAGTTCGGCGGTGCCGGCGGCTTTGGTCTTGCGGTCGTCGCTGGCCACATAAAGCGCCGACCCGCCCTGGCCTTGCAGCGCCCGCAGCGCCGTCAACAAACCCGACGTGCCCGCGCGCTGCGAGGCCGTCATATCGGAGGTCGCGAGTATCTCGCCGAGCTGGAGTGCGGTCGCCAACACGCCAGCGTTCTGGCGGTCGGCGAAGGGATGCGTGGTCGAAGCAAAATAAAGTGCTGCCAGATCTGCCGGTGTCGCGCCGGCCAAACAATCGCGCGCGGCTTCAACCGCCAGGGTGAGCGAATCCTCGTCCCAATTGCACATTGCCCGTTCGCCCTTGGCATAGGTCTTAAGCCCGGGCGCAAACCACGCATTGGCGTCAACGACGGCTTGGCGGTTCAACCGCAAGCGCGGCACATAACCGCCATAGGCGGTGATTCCGATGTTCATTTTTCGGCGGCTGCGCAGGAGCGGTCGTAGACCTCACGCGACACCTTGTGCAGCAGCGCTTTGTCCTCGGCATCGCTGGGCGCGGCTGGAGTCTTGAACATCATCTCGCGCGAATAAACTGGCTTGGGTCCGGTCTGCGTGCGGTCGATCCCCTTCGGATCCTCACCCGCCTGAATCGCTTCGATGCCCTCGCGCACCATCCGCCGCATCATCGCTACGCCCCGATCGGTGGTCCCCAAATGTTCAATGCCGTGATTGGCGATCGGCCGTTGACCGACCTGAGCGTCGTAGTCACCGGGATAGCGCTGGCGCTGCTCATAATCGCGTTCGCCATAGAGCGCGACCGCCGCCGGGGTCGGTGCGGTTACGTAGTCCTTCGGTTCGTCCGGATAGTAAAAAATCAGCGAAATATTCATCGTCTCGGCATCGTCGATCGGCACTTTCCAGCGGATCAGGTAAG
>CAUZWH010000289.1:0-4603 GCA_963583675.1 Alphaproteobacteria bacterium | reverse complement strand
CACCTGGTCGAGACCGCCGCCGATGGCGAGAGCGGATTGGTGCTGGCACGCGACCCGGGCTTCGATGTTGCGATCATCGATCGCATGTTGCCCAAGCTCGATGGCGTGGCGCTGGTCGCGACTCTACGCGCCGAAAACGTCGCGACCCCGGTGTTGTTCCTGAGTGCGTTGGGCGAGGTCGATGATCGTGTGGTCGGACTGCGCGCCGGCGGTGATGACTATCTGGTCAAGCCGTTTGCCTTCGTCGAGTTGCTGGCGCGAATCGAAGCGCTGGCCCGCCGCGGAGATGGAGGCGAAACGCGCAACCACATGGCGGTCGGAGATCTGGAACTCGACCAACTGACCCGGCGTGTGTCGCGGGCCAATCAGGTAATCAACCTGCAACCGCGCGAGTTTCGCCTGCTCGAATATCTTATGCGCCACGCCAATCAAGTGGTCACGCGAACGATGCTGCTGGAGAACGTGTGGGACTATCACTTCGATCCACAGACCAATGTGATCGACGTGCAGATCAGCCGGTTGCGCGCCAAGATCGACAAAGACTTCGATCGACCGTTGCTGCACACCGTGCGCGGCGCTGGATACGTGGTTCGTGACTCTGATTAGCCAACTCTGGCGTACCGCGACCTTTCGCCTGGCGCTGATCTATCTGGCGCTATTCGGAGTCTCGGTCGCGGTGCTGGTCTCGTTTCTTTATTTCTCGACGGTTCGCGTGATCGAACGTCAGACCGACGAAACCATCGGCGCAGAGATTACCGGCTTGTCCGAGCGATACCGGGACGAGGGCCTGCTCGGCTTGCGGGCGGTTGTTGTCGAACGGAGCAGCGGCCAACGGCACAGCCTCTACCTGCTGGTCGCGCCCGGAGATGCGATTCTTGCCGGCAATCTCGACAGATGGCCGAGTGTCGCCACAGGGCCGAGCGGGTGGTTGAATTTCACGTTTGGCCAACCGGTGGGACGTGATTTCGAAACCCACGAAGCCCGGGCCCGCCACATCCTGCTCGACGATGGGTTCCAATTGTTGGTGGGGCGGGACATCCAGCAACGGCGCGACATTGATGCGCTGGTTCGGGAATCGCTGGTGTGGGCGCTGGCCTTGTTGCTGGTTTTTGGGCTCGCCGGCGGCGTGGTGATGAGTCGCAATATGCTGGGCCGGATTCAGGCGATCAATCGGACCAGTCAGGACATCGTTGCCGGCGATCTGTCACGCCGGGTTCCGGTGACTGGCAGCAATGATGAGATCGATCGCTTGGCGGTCAATCTCAATCATATGCTCGATCAGATCGAGCAGCTGATGGAGGCCATGCGCCAGGTGACCGACAACATCGCGCATGATTTACGCGGCCCGCTTAACCGGCTGCGCACGCGCATGGACGTGACGCTGATGGAGCGGCCAACGGCGGCGGAATATCACCGCGCGCTCGAAAGCATGGTCGGCGACACCGAGCAATTGCTGGCGACGTTCAATGCGCTGCTACGGATTGCGCAAGTTGAGTCCGGCGTGCGTAAGTCGTTCGGCGATATTGATCTGACGGCGATCATTCGCGACCTCGGCGAGCTTTATGCGGGCGTTGTTGAGGAAAAGGGCCTCGAGTTCTCGCTTGCGGCAGGCGATGAGCTAACTATTTGGGGGGACCGCGAATTGCTCGCGCAGGCGGTCTCGAACCTTCTCGACAATGCGGTTAAATACACGCCGCCCGGCGGTAACATCTGGCTTACGGCTGATTATTCAAACGGCCGCGTCACCGTGGCGGTGGCGGATTCCGGGCCGGGGATCGCGGCCGACGCGCGCGAGCACGTGCTCGATCGCTTCGTGCGGCTCGACACCAGCCGCAATAGCGCCGGCAGCGGCTTGGGCCTCAGCCTGGTTCGCGCCGTTGCTAACCTCCACGGCGCGACGCTGAGGCTCGACGATGCCAATCCCGGACTACTGGTAACGCTGGTATTTCCTGAGGCATCGAGCGCGAGCGAGCGTCACCTTTCCAATTTGTAATCTAATCGAAAGAGGCCGGTAAGGCGGGGCGCACTACCTTCGAGATAGGCGCGGACGAATGCCGCGATGAACTCTTATCTCGAAGGAGACCAACCCATGACCACCAAGATGGCCCCGAAAGGCCGCGCGCCGGTTGCGAGAAAATTCGGTGCGGCGGCGGCCGCTGTTGGATTGATGACCCTGGCCGGTATTGCCGGCGCCGCGACGTCGGTCGATTCGCTCAAAGCAAGCACCGCGCTGACGACCCCGATAGTACAGGCGGCGGCGTTGCCGGCGAGTTTCTCCGAGGTTATTGCCCGGGTGGGCCCGGCGGTGGTGAGCGTTGAGGTCGAACGTGGCGGCGTCGAGGCGGTCGCGATGCAGGGCGACCTCGATGGAATGCCACCGCACATGCGCCGGTTTTTCGAGCGGTTTTTTGACGACAATGATCGCTCAGCACCGGGTACTCGACAAAAACGACTCGCCCCTCGTACGCCGCGATCACCTAATGTGACCGGAGTCGGGTCTGGCTTCATCATCGATCGGGACGGGTTGATCGTTACCAACCATCACGTGATCAAGGATGCCGAGAAGATCACTGTGACGCTGCAGACGGGGAAGCGCTACGACGCTGAACTGGTGGGTCGTGATCCCAAGACAGACTTGGCGCTACTCAAAATCGATGGTGCCGACAAATTGCCGGCAGTGGCATTCGCTGGCGCCGATGCCAAAGTTGGTGATTGGGTCATTGCGATCGGCAATCCGTTCGGGCTCGGCCATACGGCAACCACCGGCATCGTATCGGCCCGTCATCGCAATATCGGGGCTGGTCCCTACGACGACTTCCTACAGATCGATGCGCCGATCAACCGTGGCAACTCTGGCGGACCCGTGTTCAATGTGAACGGCAACGTCGTCGGCATTAACACCGCGATCTTTTCGCCCAATGGCGGCAATGTCGGGATCGGATTTGCCATCCCTGCGTCACTCGCCGGTGACGTGGTGGCCGACCTTAAAGACGACGGCAAGGTCGATCGCGGCTGGTTGGGCGTTCAGATCCAACCCGTCGGCCAGGACATCGCCGACAGCGTTGGCCTGGACCACGCTATGGGCGCGATCGTTGTAAGTGTGCTCCCCGATAGCCCGGCCGCCGCCGCGGACTTGAAGCAAGGCGATGTCATCGTAGCGGTTAACGGCACCGCGATCGCGACCATGCGCCAGTTGCCGCGTCTGATCGCCGGCATTGCGGCAGGCGAGGAAGCCGAACTTACGGTGTGGCGGGATGGCGCGAAGCGCACGGTGAGCGTCAAAATCGGTGCGCTACAGGAAAACGCCGAAGTGGCCGCGAAGTCGGACACGGCTGCGGAAACCGACGTGCTCGGGATGGAGCTCGCCGAACTGAGTACCGAAATACGCGGCACCTACCGGATCGGCAGTGAAGTTGAGGGGGTGGTCGTGACCGGGGTTAAGCCGGGTGCGGCGGCGGCCAAGGGGATCGCGGTGGGCGATGTGATCGCCGCGATTGCCGGGGCCGCGGTGACCACCCCCGAAAACGTTGCTGCCGCGGTTGCGACTGCCGAGCAGGAGAAACGCAAGGCGCTGCTGTTCCTGATAAAGCGGCAAAACACGACACGCTTCGTCGCGTTACCACTACGAAAAGCATAGGAAATACTGGAAAACAGACGTATTGGGGTATTTGTCCGGTCGCGGCGGGTACCCCATCTTTTCCGCCGAGTTCATCTATTGCGCGCGCACCTTCATCCGCTCCAGCGTGATTGGCACCATTGGCGGTGCGCTGCCGGGGATCGGCGCATCGGTACTGCCGTTTGTGAGTTATGGCGCGGCACAACGCGCCTCGAAAAACCCGGAGACCCTCGGTAAAGGAAACATCGAGGGCATCATCGCCTCGGAGGCAGCCAATAGCGCCACGGTCGGCGCCAACTTGATTCCGCTGCTCACGCTGGGCATTCCCGGCACGACTACGCCCGCGCTGTTGGTCGGCGCGTTTCTTATTCACGGTATCCTGCCGGGGCCGACCATGTTCGAAAACCACGGACGCCTTATCTATGGCCTGTTCGGGGCGATGATGGTTGCCAATCTGGGGAACCTCGTGCTTGGCCAGTTCGGGTTGAGAGTTTTTACTATGGTGCTGCGGGTGCCGAAACGGATCATTTTCCCGGTCGTGATCGTCCGTGCATCGCCGGCGCCTATCTATCCGAGGGTAGCCTGTTCGCGGTGGTGTTGATAATCGTGTTTGGGTTCGTCGGCTATTTCATGCGCAAGCTGGCGTTTCCCTACGTGACTTTCATCATCGGATTTATCCTTGGGCCGCTGCTGGAAAATTCGATGAACCAGATGCTGGTGATGTCGGGCAACGATCTAACGATTCTGGTGACCAAGCTGATTTCCCTAGCCTTGGTTATTCTGTCGCTAGTCTCGATTGTCTATTTCGCGAAGGGCTCGCGGGGGCGGCCGATCCCTGCGGCTTCGAGTGATCCTGGGGCCGAGAGTGACAATGCCCAACCACGGCAGGACGATTGATGGCCGCGTTTGAATAGGGGCCGATGAATGGCACGTAACGAGCAAACCTGGTCTGAGCCGATTGCCCGGTCGCCACGCGATTTTGTGGAC
>CAUZWH010000288.1:0-4612 GCA_963583675.1 Alphaproteobacteria bacterium | reverse complement strand
GGCGTCTTCTTCGGCACCTTCAATCCGTTCCATAAATCCCATGTGAAACTAGTGCGGGACGCCCTCGAAAAACGCGGGCTCAGCAAAGTAGTAATTCACCCGACTATCATTCCGCGTGCGCACAGAATTTGGCGCGAGAGTGGCGAGATCTCAGTCGCCCGCGTCGAAGACGGTCTTCAGATCTATGAAAAGACCAAGAAAGCCGATCCTTACGTCGACTACTTCCCTACCGGGCACCGCTTTTTCGCGCCCGAGACGCGCCGCTACATGATTGAGCTGGCGCTTGCCGAGGCCGGTCTCGCCGATCGAGTTGAGGTGAGCTTTATGCCCGAGACCTACGCCCGCTACGGATTTCACGGGGTATTGAGGAAAATTCGCAAAGCCAATCTAAATACACCCGTCCACGGCATCCATGGCAGTGACGTTGGCGGAATGATGGTGCGCGCGATCTACGACGAGTGCGGCTGGATCTACCCGATGCCGTTTCTGCGTCGCGACGGGATATCGGCGACCGCCATCCGCGACGGCGCCCAGGGTATGACGGGCTCCTCAATTACCAAAGCGCTGCGACTCCTTAGTCAAGGGAGCGGAGAAATAGCCATAAATGGGAGGAGATTTCGAAATGAACATGGTGTCCTCGTACCCGCGTAACGAACCGCGTACGCCTGAGGTTACCGTCAATGTCGCGTCGAGCCTGGAGGAGTTCATGCAGGTATTCGCGATCCGCTCGGCAGTGTTCATGGCGGACCAGCAGTGTCCCTATCCTGAGGAGTTCGATGGCAACGGTTTCAGTGCGTCGCACATCATCGCCTATTGCGACGGCGAGCCCGCCGCGACTATTCGACTTCGTTATTTCTCGGAGTTCGCCAAAATCGAGAGAATGGCGGTGCGCCCCAATTTCGCGGCTACGCCACCGTCAATCCATTGATCCGGCATTCCCTCAATCTTGCCCAGACTAAGGGCTACACAAAATTCTTAGGGCACGCGCAGAAACGGCTGGTTCGTTTCTGGGCGCGGTACGGTTTCACGCCTAAGGGAAAGATGTTTCAGTTTTCCGACCACGAATACATCACGATCGTGGCCGATTTCGAGTCCGTCGACCATTCGCTCACGCGCGATTCTGAGCCGATGGTGCTGACCCGGCCGGAAGGTCAATGGGACAAGCCCGGCATCCCTGAGCGCTTGGCCGAACGCGCACCGACCAACCCCCTGTAAGACACGCACTAGGACAACAACCAATGACCAGCAATGTAATCAAACTACCCGATTCTATTATCGATCCGCCGTTGTTGATCGCCATGGATATTCAACGTGAGTACACGACCGAGGGTCGTCCCTACTTCATCAATGGCGTTGAACCGAGTGTAAAAATCATCAATGGCGTTGAACCGAGTGTAAAAAACTGTCGCCGTGTGCTCGATCACGCGCGGGCTCAGCGCTGGCCCGTAGCGCATGTCCGCCACCTTCAGGGCGGTCATGTTTTCAGCGAAACGCTGGATTACTCGCGCTTCGTAGAAGGTTTTTAGCCACTGCCGCACGAATTTGTTTTCACCAAGAACAACTTCTCCTGTTACAGCAATTCTGCATTCGGCGAGCTCCTCGAATCTGCCCGGCAAGGGGCAGATTATGTCATGGGCTACAATTCGCTGATGTGCTGCCTGTCGACGATCATCGAGGGACACAGTCGCGGGCACAAATTGACCTTCATCGAAGATGCGTCGATGGCGATTGCAACCCCCAACGCGGATGAGGCTGCCGCTCACGTTCACGGCGTCGACCTGATCGCCCTCTACGCGACCGTTGTCGACACCGCGGAAGTTTTCCGTGACGACAGCGCGTGCCCTATGCCAATGCCGCAGTCCTACGTTCGGAGCCCGTGCTAGCCCGAAGCCAGTGCGTAGACGCACAAGCATAGGCGTACCATGGTGACCCTCGAAGAAGCCGCAACCATGCTTCCAAGCACCGCTAGCGGCCTGAGCTATCTGGTCCTGTTTGACTCCGGCGAAATGTCGTCGCAGGACGCGGTGGGTCCGTTCAGTTCAATCAAGCAAATAGATGATTTGACGAATTGGCCGGAGCCTTTCGATTTCCAATTAGATGAACGTAACTGGCGGCGCACCGGGGTGTACTTGAGCAAACCTATTGCCGGTTCGGAATACCACAGTACCGGCGAAATTCTCGAAGAACGGGTTCCCGGCACCGACTGAAATCCGAAAGGGGTTTCTTCTCGCGGGTCGCCTTCCTACTGAGTTCCGTAGATGCGATCGCCGGCATCGCCGATCCCAGGCAGGATGTAGCCGTGATCGTTTAGCCGATCATCGATATTGGCCGTAAAGATCGGCACGTCGGGGTGTTCATCATGGAACGATGCAATACCCTCCGGCGCCGCTAGCAAGCACGCGAATTTCATCGATCTGGCCCCACCTTCTTTAAGGCGGCTGATAGCTGCGATGGCTGAGTTTCCGGTCGCCATCATCGGATCCACCACGACAACCTGCCGACTTCCGAGGTCGGTCGGCACCTTGTAGTAGTATTCGACCGCGACCAGCGTTTCGGGATCGCGATACAGGCCGACATGCCCCACCCGCGCAGTCGGTACGAGATCCAGCATACCTTCCAAGAGTCCATTGCCGGCCCGAAGAATTGATACCAGGCATAGCTTTTTGCCGTCGATCACCGGCGAGCGCATCGCTATGAGCGGTGTTTCGATGTCGATCTCGGTAAGCGGTAAATCCCGCATCACCTCGTAAGCGAGGAGAGTGCTGATTTCTCGCAACAACTGTCGAAAGCTTGCCGAAGGCGTATCCTTTTGGCGCATCAGTGTGAGCTTGTGTCGGACAAGCGGATGGTCGACGACGGTTACGTTGGTCGGCATTTCACTCTCTCATCAAAATACGGTGCCATCGGCAGCAACCAGGATTGGTGGCGGACCGCCCGCTCGCTTTTCACTGGCAATTTGGCGCCCAGCCCGCCACGTGCCGCCCTCGAGAACCTTGGCCAGAGGAAACGTTGCATCGTCCACACCCAGTTCTGCCCGCACCAGCGGCGCCAGTCGATCCAGCAGCGCCACGGTCAATGCGCGCCACTCGATGACAAGGTCAGAAGAAACCTCATGCGAGCGTGCCAGGATATCGGCGTTCTTGGGCACCAGGACTCCGCAATCGATCAACAACCCACCGTTACGATACTCGGCTAGAGGCGTGAGTTGGTCGATATCGGTAACCTCGAAACCGGCGCGCTCCAGTGGTTCGATCAGCGAATAGGTCAGCCATTGCGACAATTTGTGAAACGGTACCCATCCCTCGGCGTCATCGCCCGCTGCCGGATGTCGCCAAACGTCACCGAGGGGAACGTCGTTGATATGCGAGCCACCTGGCCAGATGCTGGCAAGACCGTCGAGTAGCGTTATTAGCACCGCGCTCGCGGAAATGGCGTTACTGGTGGCGGTCGCGCGGAAGTAGTCGAACAAGCCACCGGCGCGCGGACGCTCACGGCCAAACAGATCCGGCCGATCGGCGAGCGCTTGGCCCAGTCGGCGCATGAGAATGGTCCGCCCCGCGACGCCCACCAGTGGATTGTCTTTGCTAACCTGGAAACCCTCGGCGAGCGCCGTATCATCCAACCTAGCAAGTCCCTCGGCATCGGCACGGAGCGGGTCACGCTGATCGGCCGAAAACGTGCCGGCACGGAACATGTCAAAACTGGCCACCGCCAGCCCTTCCGAACGCGTGTAGCAATCATTGGTCGACGGCCGATAGGTCCACTGCCCACCAGCGCCGGCATCGAGCAGAACGCTGACGATTGTGAGATCAAACGCGACGCGGGCTCTATGTGCGGCACTTTGTCCGGCCATTGCCGCATCGAGCAAAGCCGCCCGGTCGACATCGCCAGCCGAGAAATGGCGCCACCGGCTATGGGCGGGGACGCTGAGCGAGGGGTAGGCATCCCGTGTGACATGGGCGACGTAGGATGCCGTTCCAGCCAGCGCTGTGTTGTCGACCGCGAAGTATTTGGTTGCGCCGGCTTCGGCAGCGGCAAGGACTTGACCGCAACGTTCGCGGATCGCGCCCGGCGTCCGCAGCCAGGCTACCGTCTCCTCAACCGATGACGATTGGGACAAGTGCCTGCTGCTCAATCGTTTAGCTTCCGCCCGGTGATGGCGTCCAGATCGACGCTCTCGGGGACGAGTCCGCTCGTGTAGTAACCGGCCGCTTTCTTCGCTTCGATTTCGACCCGCGCATCTGAAGGAACGAGATCGTCTGGAATCTCGACACGCTCGACGATTTCGATGCCTTGGCGCGTGATCGCATCGTGCTTCTGATCACTCATTGATACGAAACGATCGATCCTGGTAATGCCGAGCCAGTGGAGCACGTCTGGCATCAGCTCCTGGAAGCGCACGTCTTGCACGCCGGCCACGCACTCGGTGCGCTCGAAATAGGCCGAGGCACGGTCGCCGCCTTCCTGGCGTTTGCGCGCGTTGTAGACCAGGAACTTGGTCACTTCACCGAGGCCGCGCCCCTCTTTCCGGTTGTAAATCACGATCCCGGCGCCGCCGGCCTGGGCGGTTTCGACGCAGACCTCAACCCCGTGCGTCAAATACGGACGGCAT
>CAUZWH010000287.1:0-4620 GCA_963583675.1 Alphaproteobacteria bacterium | reverse complement strand
CGATCAGTGCGTTGCATTGCTCGGTTGGAGCGATCTCGCAGAGGTGCGAGACGACTTTAGTCGTAAGGCGGGCAGTCGAGTCCGGCCGGCGACGTCGTGAAGATTTCGTGGCCATCCTCGGTTACCGCGATCGAATGCTCGAACTGAGCCGAGAGCGAGCGGTCCTTGGTTACCGCGGTCCACCCGTCGGAGAGGATTTTCACCTGCCAGCTGCCGAGATTGACCATCGGCTCGATGGTGAAAAACATCCCGGCCTTGAGTTCGGGCCCGGTGCCGCGTTCGCCGTAATGCAACACGTTGGGCGCATCGTGGAACACGCGCCCTAACCCATGGCCGCAGAAATCCCGCACCACCGAGCAGCGTTGCCCCTCGGCATAGCTTTGAATGGCATGACCGATGTCGCCCAGCGTTGACCCGTTGCGCACGGTGGCGATGCCGCGCATCATCGATTCGTAGGTGACGTCGATCAAACGCCCGCCTTTCACGCCGACCTTGCCGACCGGGAACATGCGATTGGTATCGCCGTGCCAGCCGTCGATGATCACGGTGATGTCTATATTCAGAATATCGCCATTTTTCAGCGTCTTATCGCCGGGGATACCGTGGCAGACCACGTGATTCACCGACGTGCAGATCGATTTGGGAAATCCGCGATAGTTGAGTGGCGCCGGGATCGAATCATGTTCTGTCATGAAGTCGTGGCACAGCGCATCGAGCTCGCCGGTCGTCACGTCCGGTTTTACATAGGGCGCAATGAAATCGAGCGTCTCGGCCGCGACGCGGCCGGCGCGGCGCATGCCGGCGAAATCTTCTTCGCTGTGAATCTTGAGCGCGCCGGTGTTGCGCACCGGGGCGGTGGCTGCGTCTGCATAAACCATGGGCGTAAACTGATCCGTCGTTATCAGGCGTTGGGGTCCGGCATCACGGCGCCTCGGCACTCGACAAATGGCAGCGGCCGGTCGATCCGGATACCTCGCGTTGAGATCTTACACCGATAGACCAGCGCTTCAACGCCGCGGCTGCGTGCGACCGCCAGCGCGTCGGCGTAAGTCGGGTCGATATCGGCGGCCAGCCCGAAGCGGCCGCAATCGCCGCGCTGGACCACGTAGAGCATCACCGCCCGCATGCCTGCGTCCACCATATTGCCGAGCTCGCCGAGGTGCTTGGTGCCGCGCGCGGTGACCGCGTCGGGAAATTCAGCCAAGCCGGGCTGGCGCTTGAGGTGCACGTTTTTCACCTCGACGTAGCACGGCGGCCTGGCCGGGTCCTCGAGCAGCAGATCGACCCGCGAGTTCTCGCCATATTTGACCTCGCGGCGCAGCGATTGATAGCCCGCGAGTTCGGCAATCCAGCCGCTTTCGATGGCCTCGGCCGCCAGCGCGTTGGGCACGCTGCTATTGATGCCGACGAGATAGCGGCCGACCCGCACCAGCTCCCAGGTGTATTTCAGCTTGCGCTTGGGGTTGGCGGCGATTGATAGCCACACTTCCGAGCCCGGCGCCGCCACCCCAAACATCGAGCCGGGGTTGGCGCAGTGGGCGGTGACGGTCTCGCCGTTGTCTAGGGTAACATCGGCCAGGAAGCGCTTGTAGCGCTGCAGCAGCCGTCCCTTGAGCAGGGGTGTTGGGAATTGCATATCAGAAGTCAGAAGTCAGAAAACTACGGGTCCGAAGTCGGGTTTGGCGTTTGGTCTCGCGAGCTTGGCCAATGATAGCTACAATGGCCCGCAACCAACATTCTAACTCCTGACCCTGACTCCTGAAATGCCTACCGCCTGCATCCTGATAATCGGCAACGAGATCCTCTCCGGGCGCACCAAGGACGTGAACCTCAGCTATCTCGCCGAACGGTTGACCGCCCTGGGCATCGACGTGACCGAGGCGCGCGTGATCGCCGACGACGCCGACATCATCGCCGATACCGTCAACGCCTGCCGCGCCGCGCACGACTATGTCTTCACCACCGGCGGCATCGGCCCGACCCATGACGACATCACCGCCGAAAGCGTCGCCCATGCCTTCTGCGTCAAAAACGTGCTCAACCCAACCGCCGTGGCGCTGCTCAAATCGGCCTACCAAGACGAGCGCGCCCTCAACCAAGCGCGGCTACGCATGGCCCATGCGCCCGAAGGCGCAATCCTGATCGACAATCCGGTCAGCAAGGCACCGGGGTTCCAACTCGAAAATGTGTTTGTGATGGCCGGCGTGCCGCGCATCATGCAGGCGATGTTTGAAGGCATCGTCGATCGCCTGATCAGCGGCCCGCCGATGCTGTCGCGCACACTCAGCATCTACCTCGCCGAGGGCGACATGGCCGGCCCGCTGAGTGATCTGCAGGATCGTTACGACGATGTCGAGATGGGCAGCTATCCCTTTTATCGCGCCCGCAAGTTCGGCTGCTCGATCGTGCTGCGCTCGCGCGATCAGGCCCGGCTCGACGCGGCCGCCGCCGAGCTCGACGGCATCATGCGCGGCCTCGGCGGCGAGCCCATCGAAGACGACCAGGTTGCGATTGAGAGCGATCCGCTGGATTCAGGGGTTGGCGGCACGGTCGAGAACGCACCCTGAGCCGATGGCGTGGACGATCCGCAGAGCCGATTTCGATGATGCGCCCGGCATCGGCCGGGTTCAGCTTGGGAGCTGGCGGGTCACCTATGGTGAGTTTCTGCCCGACGAGTATCTGGACGGCATGTCCGATGTCCGCCACGCCGCGATGTGGTCGGAGGTGCTGAGCAAAGACGACCGTATCGGCGCGACCTTCATCGCCGAAGACGATGATCAGCGCGTCATCGGCTTCGCCGATTGCGCGCCGTCGCAGGTTGCCCAAAACCAAGCAGAGGATGATGAGGACGACGACACAGACCAAGCCGCCTCCGGCGAGGGCGGCCGGACAAAGAGATCACTGGCCGACAGCGAGGACGTGACCGAGACCCGCGACGCCGCGGACGAAAGCGGCGCCCAAAGCGATCAAGGCGCCCAGGGCGATCAAGACGACCAGGGCGAATCTCTGAGATCGGGTGAGATCGGCTCGATCTACGTGCTGCCGAATTGGCAGCGCCAGGGCGTTGGCCGCGGCTTCATAGCCAATGCCGCCCGCCACCTCGCCAGCTATCAATTTGAGACCCTGGTCGTGTGGGTGCTCCACGACGACCCCGCGCGCGCCTTCTACGAGAAGCTCGGCGGCGATGCCTGTGCGCTCCGGGAGATCCAGTTCATCGACACCACGCTGGTGCAGGTTTGCTACCAATGGCTCGACATCTCCGAGCTCGTGCTGATCGACCTGATACGATAACCCCAAGGCCCACCCGCAGCCCAACCACACACGCGCGCTTGTCGGCGCGCCGCCACAGAGCTAGCTTGCGGCCAGTGCCCGCTTGGCGGAATTGGTAGACGCAAGGGACTTAAAATCCCTTGGCCTTACGGCCGTCCCGGTTCGAGTCCGGGAGCGGGCACCATTGTTTTCAAAGGATTGCGGTGAGCAAGTAGGGCTCCAACATCCTCCGCACTAACAACCGCCTTTGTTATGAATATTACGGGGACAGTGTACTTAACTAACTCCGCCTCCATTTCGTGAGCATTCAATAGTGCCTCAGTGCAACCCGTAACCTAGATTCGACACCCGCCACATGACCAAAAGAAAAAGCCCCGGGGCTACCGGGGCTTAGTCGAAACGCGTTTATTGTTAGGTTTTGGCTTAGTTGCCCCAGCGGTTCAGGGCGCCGTTCTCACCGAGCTGAACCAAAACCGGCTCAGAGCGGTAGATGTCAGGCAGATCGCCCTCACGGTACGAGATCCTGCCGCTGATCGATTCCATGTCTTGGATAGTCATGAACGCATCAGCAATATCTTGGCGGCTGAGTGACTTCGCGTTGTCTAGAACTCGGGCTATCATCTTGACTGAATCGTAGGTCGAGGTCTCGTACGGATCGGGATCTTGATCCTGCTTCCCGGTACGCTCACGCCAGCGCTTGATCCAGTCCTGCACGATCGGCCGCTCGTCCGACGAGGTATAGAGCGACGAGCCGATCGAGCCGATGCCGGTTCCATTGGACAAGACCCAATAGTCGCGTCCGACAACCGTATAACCGGTATCGGAGATCTGCGTCTTGATCCCCCGTTCCCGCATTTGCAGCGTGAACTTGCCGCCATCATCGGGCTGATGGCTGAGAACGACGAGATCAGCGCGCGATGCCCGCACTGCCGCAACCGGCGAGGCGTAGTTCACTTCCTTGAGCTTGGTGCCGAGATCTGCCGTGATCTCCATGCCGTTCGCGTTAATGTGCTTGCGGGCAAGTTTGGCGTTGTAGAAAGTGAAATCGTCGTCGATGGTGAAGCTTAAGGCCACCGTCTTGGCACCGAATTTTTCCTTCAGCTTCTTGTAGAGGACCGGCAGAACGAGTTCCGGTACCGGCAGGTAGCGAAAAATCCACTTGCCGTTATCGGGATAAACCCAGTTAGCGCCAGAGGTCGCTGCTAAGACCGCCATGTTGCATTGCTTCGCAGATTCATAGATCGCAAACAGCGTCTTCGACGACATGTTTCCGAGCATCATCGGAATCTTGCTGTCCGCGCAGATGCGTTTGAAATCGGCGAGAAAGGACTGAATTTCTTTCCCGGCGTC
>CAUZWH010000286.1:0-4634 GCA_963583675.1 Alphaproteobacteria bacterium | reverse complement strand
GTTCATGGAAAACGGATCGATCTGCGAAGAGACGACCCCCGCTGCGTTGGCGGCGGATCCGGAGCCTTTACAACGCTACGTTGGCATTCGCCGTTAATCTAACGCTCGGACCAGGCCATTAACTCGTCGGCCAGCGCGCGTGCCTCGCACGCGGCTTTGCCGGATGCTTGGGTTTCAATCGCAGTGCTGCCGATACCGATGCTCTCTGCGAAGGCGATGCGGTTGCCAAACCGCGTGGTTGAAACCGATGCGCCGAATTTACCTATTGCCGTCCCCATCTCCTTGGTCAGGCGGGCCCGTGGCGGTACCCGGTTCAGCACCAGGATCGACGGTGTGTGCTCGCGCTCGGCCATCAAGAGGGTTTCGCGGGTCGCCCACAGGTCGACCGGAGTCGGTTGCACGGGAATGACGATGTGGTCGGCCGCGCCCATCGACGTCCGGCCCTTGAGATCGGCATGCGGCGGTGTATCGATCACGACGACGTCGTGATCCTTGGCCAGGGTCTCGGCTTCGCGGCGTGCGCCCCAGCCGCTGGCGGTGCGAAAACACAGCCCGGTGTCTTTTGCGCCGAGCCGCTGCTCGCGCGCCTCCAGCCATTCGCCGAGGCTGCCTTGCGGATCGACGTCGAGAACAGCGACGGTTTTGCCGCTATGGCGCATCCAGGCGACAGCGAGGTGGGCCGCAATCGTGGTCTTCCCGGCACCGCCTTTTTGCTGCGCAATCGTGAATATCTTGCCCGACATGCTTGAACCGCCCGCGTTTGCATCGCTCTAAGTGGTTTATTTTGTAGCTCACAATCGAGTTATCCACAACATGTTGTATGCGTGCGGGCCCCCAACCCACTTAGGTGTGCTTACCTGATCAATTATCGCGGAACATATCCATCAGCGGCTTTTGTTGGCCGCCGTCGACCTCGATCATCGTGCCGTTGATGAAATGGGCGCGATCGGAGGCGAGGAAGGTCACGATATCGGCGACTTCTTCAACCTCGGCTATGCGGCCGAGCGGGATGCTGCGTGGCGCCAGCGTGTCGGCTTGCTCGTAGGGGATATCCATGTCGCGAGCCATCGCCGCGACCAGGCCATCCCAACGTTCGGTACGGACCGGACCTGGATTGACGGCCACGACGGTGATGTTTTCTTTGGCGTACTGGTTGGCGATTGCCATCGTGAAGTTTTGGCCGGCCGCATTGGCGGCACCCGGGGCGATCTCCCAATAGGAATGCTTGATGCCATCATTGCCGATCAGGTTGATGATCCGGCCCTTACCGGCTTTGCGCATATGCGGGATGGCGGCGCGGGTGACCCGCACATAGCCCATGAACTTAAGGCCGATCGCCTGCTCCCAGTGTTCGTCGGTTAGATATTCGAGCACGCCGCCAGGCGCTGCGCCGGCATTATTGACGAGGATATCGATGCGCCCGAAATGAGCGACGGCGGCTTCGACCATGGCTTCGGCGTCGGCGGTTTTCATGAGGTCAGCCTGGAACGGCGCGATATCGCGGCCGGTTTCGGCTTTGAGCTCTTCGGCCGCCGCCTTCAATATCGCATCATCGCGTGAGCAGATCGCAACATCGCAGCCCTCCAGCGCCAGGCCGCGGGCGATCCCTTTGCCGATGCCACGGCTACCGCCCGTAACCAGGGCGACTTTGCCTTCCATTCCGAGTTCCATGTAAACCTCCTACTGCTTCTTTTCCTATTGAGCCTGCCACACCGTCTCTTATCCCGGCGGCGGTTAAACATCCCTCGCGGCGCGTCGTTGATCAAGCCCCCGATCGCTGCTTGTTAGGAGCCGGATACGATGCCGTACGCAACCACCGATGATGATGTTCGCCTGTATTACGAAGATACCGGCGCGGGCGAGGCGATGGTGTTTGTCCATGAGTTCGCCGGCGATCATCGTCAGTGGGAGCCGCAAGTCAGATATTTTTCGCGGCGCTACCGCTGCATCACGTTCGATGCGCGGGGGTACCCACTCTCCGACGTGCCCGAAGCGGACGAGAAGTATTCGCAAGACCGCGCCCGCGACGACATCAAGGCGATCACCGATCACCTTGGCATTGAGCGTGCGCATATTGTCGGCCATTCGATGGGCGCGTTCGCGACGCTGCACTTTGGCTTGCGTTACCCTGCCCGTGCACTATCGCTGGTGCTCGCCGGCTGCGGCTACGGCGCGCATCCCGATGCCCAGCAGGCGTTCCTCGACCTGACCAAGCGAACCGCCGATATGTTCCGCTCAGAGTCGATGGAGACAGCGGCAGCTAAATATGCGCGTTCGCCCGGGCGCCTGCAGTACCGCGCCAAGGATCCGCGCGGCTATGCCGAATTTGCAGCGACGCTGGCCGAGCATTCGGCCGAGGGCAGCGCCTTGACGATGGCCAACGTGCAAAGACTGCGACCCTCGCTGTGGGACCTGCAGGACGAGTTGAAAGCGCTCGAGCTGCCGGTGCTGATTATCACTGGTGACGAAGACGATCCTTGCCTTGATCCCGGCGTGTTCATGAAGCGGTTGATTCCCAATGCCGGCCTGGCGATGGTCCCCAAGACTGGCCACACCATCAACACCGAGGAACCGGCGCTGTTTAATCAATACGTCGAGGATTTTCTGGTCCGCGCCAGCGCCAACCGATGGCTGGCTCGCCGCGACGTCGAGGACCTGTCATGACGATGCCAGCCTAAGACACAAAAAAGTGGTTTCCACGATAGCCAGGTGTCACCCGCGTGGCCACGTTCTCGCGCCATGTGGTAGGTAACGGGGGGAGTGAGGCCGCCCGACGAAGGCGCCTAATCGGTTAGGTGGACGAGGGAACAGGTGAAGCCAGCCACGTTCAAATATGTCGCCCCGGAAACACTGGAGGAAGTGCTCGCTGTGCTCGCCGAGCATGGCGACGACGCCCGCCCGCTCGCCGGTGGACAGAGCCTGGTGCCGCTGATGAATATGCGCATCGCCCGCCCGGCGGTGCTGGTCGATCTCAATCGCGTCGCCGGGCTCGACGAGATCCGCGCCGATGACGGTGTTCTGGTGCTGGGTCCGATGGTGCGTCAATCCGCGGCCGAGCGGCATCAGCTGATCGCCGAGGCCTGCCCGTTGCTAAAGCAAACGCTGCGCTATGTCGGTCCGCCCGCGACCAAAAACCGCGGTACGATTGGCGGCAGCCTTGCCCATGCTGACCCGGTTGCCGAATTGCCCGGAACTGCGTTGGCTCTCGGGGCTGAATTGGTGATCGAAAATAAGGATGGTCTCCGCACGGTTACGCCCCAGGATTTCTACATCGCGGAGCTGACGACCGCGATCGAAGCCGGCGACATGCTGCGTGAGATACGCATCCCGAAGCTCGCTAGCGACACCAAAACGGCGTTCGTCGAATCGGGTAATCGACAGGAGGGATTGGCGATTGCCGGCGTCGCCTGTGCGTTACGGCTCGATGGTGGAGCAGCGTGTGAGTCGATCAGCCTGGCGGCGATTGGTGTTGGCTCAGGTCCCGTCAAATTGGTGTCGGCCGAACAGATACTTATCGGGCAACAAGTTTCCGAAGATCTTATCGAAGAAGCGGCTGAGGCGGCGATCAACGACATCGATCCGCGTGACGATATCCATGCCAGTTCTCACTATCGCACCAGGTTAACGGTAGCCCTTGTCAAACGCGCAATCGATCAGGCGACTGCCGTGTGAAAAGTTGAACCGGAACTAGCCGGACGAAATTGTCAGGCGGGACGGTGTTGTCTAGATTTGTGGGCTCGTACACTGAAACGCGGACCCGCACTATTGGGAGAAAAACATGTCGCGTGCAGACTCCTTCAAAGAGGAACTTCAGGGCGCCGTCAACGAACGGCACCAAGCCAATCACCCGCTGGTGGACAAGAACGCTGCCGGAGAGGCCAAGCGAGAAACCATAACCGGCGCGATCAGCGAGCACTGGCACTGGATCGGCAATCTTCTGCCGGAGGCGTTTTACAACATCTGTTCGCGCGCGCCGCAGGACGTGATCGACATGGAAGTCGAGAATCTTGAGGAAGAAACCCACCCTGAGAACCCGCATATTGACCTGATCGTTCGTTTTGCCGAGGCGTGCGGTGTTCCCCATGCGGAGCTCAAGGCCGGGCGTGGCCTGCCGACCACGGAATCGTGGCTTAACTGGGAACTGTCGGCGACGCGCAACCAGCCCTGGATCGCCGGCTTGGCAGCGGTTCATGTATCGAGCGAGGCGCAAGAGCCGAGGTTGTTTTCTAAAATCCTCCCAGCCCTGCGTGAGACCTACAGCTTTTCCGAACACGATCTCGAATATTGGTGGCTGCACGCCGAAGCCGATATCGAACACGGTGGCCGGGCGATGGATATTCTAGCCAAGCATTGCGATACCCGTGAGAAGCAAGAACTGGCGATTCACTGGGCCCGCGAAGGCGCCCGTATGAAGTACATGTTCTGGGACGGCATCAACATCCATTACGAAATGGGTTATGCGCTGCAATAGCCGCGCGGGTTTGGGTCGTTGTCGGTAATAAAAACCCCCGCGGGCGCGGATCGCATCCCGATCCACGTCACTGTCAATGGGCGGACCTACGAGCGCGAGGTCGAGGCTCGACTGCTGTTGGTCGACTTCATCCGCCACCATCTCCATTTGACCGGAACCCATG
>CAUZWH010000285.1:0-4643 GCA_963583675.1 Alphaproteobacteria bacterium | reverse complement strand
TGTAGGCCATCGCCCGCATCTCGACCAGCGGCGCGACCTTCTCGCTGCGCGCGCGGATGTCGTCGATGATGGCGGGATCCAATTTGCGGCCGGTGACGCGGAACTCGACGTCGCCGCCAAGCAGAACCTGGGCGTTTTCGCGCAGGCTTTCCTGCAATGCCAGGGAGAGCGACCCGACCCCGGCGATCGCCGCCACGCCGATGGTCAAACAGGCGAGGAAAATCCGAAAGCCACTCAGCCCCCCGCGCAACTCGCGCAACGCCAACCGAAACGCTAACGGCATACCCCTCACCCAACCCTCTCCCCGCAGGGGCGAGGGCTTTTGCAGCACGCACAATTAGACTCCCTCGCCCCTGCGGGGTGAGGGGGTTGGTTTGTTTTCAACATCTACGGTTTCCAGGACCTACGCGCCGGCGCGTAGTGCCGCGGTCTCGCCGGGCACCGAGCCGATCACGCGGCCATCGTCCATCCGCAGCACCCGATCACAGCGATCGGCGAGCACCGTATCGTGGGTGATCAAGAGCAGCGTTGTGCCCTGTGCGGCGCGCATTTCAAACATCATCTCGATCACGGCCTGGCCAGTCGTGCTGTCAAGATTGCCGGTCGGCTCATCGGCAAGCACCAGCTTGGGCTCGGGCGCAAACGCGCGCGCCATGGCGACGCGCTGCTGCTCACCGCCGGAAAGTTGGGACGGATAATGGCCGAAGCGTTCGCCAAGCCCGACCCCCGCAAGCCGGACCTCGGCAACCTCAAAGGCATCCCGGCGACCGGCCAGCTCGAGCGGAATGGCGACGTTCTCGAGCGCGGTCATGGTCGGAATCAGGTGGAACGATTGAAATACAATGCCGACATGATGGCGCCGAAACAGTGCCAAATCGTCTTCGCTCATCGGTGTGAGATCCCTGCCAGCGACTTCGACGCGTCCGCTGGTCGGCCGCTCAAGACCGGCCAGGATCGCCATCATCGTCGACTTGCCAGAGCCCGAGGGGCCCACCAAACCGACTGCTTCGCCAGGTGCTAGCGACAGCGTCGCTCCGCGCAGTATGTTGACGGCGCCCGCCGCACTTTCCAAAGTTAGGTGTACATCGTCCGCGCGCACCATATGTGTTGTGCGATCATCTGCCGCAGGATCGGTTTGTGCCATGTCGTCCACCTACGCCACGTCCACTTCATTCGCAACACGTGCGACGCTATTCCGGTCACGACGTCGCCGCGACCCCTCGCTTCGATATAGGCGACGCAGGTGCCTTTTTAAACGGCTGATTGTCACAGCCACCGCTCTGTTCCTTCTCAACGGGTTCAGCGAAACCGGCCGTGCCGCCGACGATGTCGTGGTCGTCGCGTTCGGCGATAGCCTCACCGCGGGCTACGGGCTCGCGCCCGAGGATGTCTTTTCGGTGCGCCTACAACAGGCGCTGCGGACCCGCGGCATCGGTGCGCAGGTGATCAACGCCGGTCTGTCCGGCGATACCACCGCCGGCGGGCTGGCCCGTATCGAGTGGTCGCTCGGCAACAAACCCGACCTGGTCATCCTCCAGCTCGGCGGCAACGACGCGCTGCGGGGAATGGAGCCGGCCGTCACGCGCGCCAACCTCGACGCCATTCTTGGCAAGATCACCGCCCGCGGCATCCCGGTTGTTTTAGCGGGCATGTATGCCCCGCCCAACATGGGGGACGCGTACGCCCGCGAATTCAATGCGATCTACCCCGATCTCGCCAAGGCGTACAAAATTCCGCTCTATCCCTTCTTCCTCGAGGGTGTCGCCGCCAAGCAGGATCTCAATCAAAACGACGGCATCCACCCTAATCGACGCGGCGTCGAAGTGATCGTGGCGCACTTCGCGCCGCTGCTTGCCGAAATTCTTAGCGCCAAGAAATAGCGCAGCCGGAGGCACGTAATGCACTATCGGAGACTCGGGAAAACAGACATCGAGGTCAGCGCCATCTGCCTCGGCACGATGACGTTCGGCGAACAAAACACCGAAGCCGAAGCACATCAGCAGCTCGATCTCGCACTTGATCGCGGCGTCAATTTCATCGATTGCGCCGAGATGTACCCAATCCCGCCGCGCGCCGAGACCCAGGGTCGCACCGAAACCTATGTCGGCAGCTGGCTTGCCGCGCGCGGCAACCGCGCTTCGGTCGTGCTGGCAACCAAGGTGGTCGGCCGCAGCGACGCGCTGTGGTATCGCGGCGCGGAAACCCGGCTCGATCGCAAGAACATTGTCGCCGCGCTCGACACCAGCCTGCAGCGCTTGCAAACCGATTACATCGATCTCTACCAACTCCATTGGCCCGACCGCCGCACCCAACCGTTCCACACCGTCGCGGTCGGCTACGAACCGGACGATGACGCCATCCCGATCGCCGATACGCTCGGTGTGCTGGGCGATCTCGTCGCCGCGGGAAAAATTCGCCAGATCGGCGTCTCCAATGAAACCGCGTGGGGCATGTGCCAATACACCCACGCCGCCGCGACCGGTGGACGCCCGCATATCGTCAGCATCCAAAACGTCTACAGCCTGCTCAACCGCACCTTCGAGATCGACCTGGCTGAGGTCAGTCTGCGTGAATCGGCCGGTCTGCTTGCCTTCTCGCCCTTGGCAATGGGCGTTCTCGCCGGCAAATACCTCGACGGCGCCAAGCCGGCCGGTTCACGGCTGACGCTGTTTGGGGATCGCTATGGCCGCTACTCTGGACCGCTCTCTGATCAGGTGGTGCCGCGCTATGTCGAAACCGCACGGCGACACGGCACCGACCCGGCGCAACTCGCCATCGCCTTCGTGCTGAGCCGGTCGTTTGTCACGGCCGCGATCATCGGCGCCACCAATCTTGAGCAGTTGGCGACAGACATCGCGAGTATCGACGTCGCGCTGAGCGACGAAGTCCTGGCCGACATCGAGGCAATCCACACCAGCCAGCCGAATCCGTGCCCATAGGGCGGTAGAGCCGCCCATCAAAGGTAGAGCCTCCGAGTCGCCCATAAAAGTTGAACGCGACATGCCGAGACTGTTCGTCGCCCTTGAACTCCCCGCCCACGCCAAACGTGATCTCGAACGCCTGCGCGGCGGCATTCCCGGCGCTCGCTGGATCACTTCCGATCAGTTTCACCTCACCTTGCGCTTTATCGGCGAGGTCGATGGTCCCCTGGCCGACGACGTCGCGATGGCGCTGGCCGGCATCGCCGACGCGCCGTTCACGCTGACGCTCGACGGTCTCGGTCATTTTTCTCATGGCCGCAGACCCCACGCCTTGTGGGCCGGCGTGCGCAAGCATCCGGCCTTGCGCGACCTGCACGCGCGCATCGAAAACCGGTTGCAGGCGATCGGCCTGCCTCCCGAGCGTCGCAACTACGCGCCCCACGTCACCATCGCCCGTCTCAAAACTGCGCGTCTAAAAAAGGCGGCGCCCGCGCGGATCGCCGACTATCTGCAAACCTATGGCGCCTTCGCCACTGCGCCCTTCGCGGTCAACGCTTTCGCGCTGTTCTCTAGCTTTCTCAGCCACCGCGGCGCCATCCACACGGTTGAAGCAAGCTACCCGCTCGAGCAACCGGCACAGCCGAGCGTTGCCGCCGCCCAGCCGACATAACGCCGACTTAGCGTCGAGATAACGCCAACCGAGAGCCCGAAGGCAAACTCAGCCACCGCGAGGTATCTCAATAATGATAAGATCGTTGAAATCTTTCAGGGGGGAGCAGGTTATGTCAGCACGCTTGAAGACCCGACTGATCTCCACGATAACCGCGACAATCATGGCCGTGGCGTTGTTCGCCGCCCACCCGGCCACCGGCCTCGCCCAATCGGCGAAGTTGACGCTGCTGCATATCAACGACGTCTACCAGATCTCGCCGCAGCGCGGTGTCGGCGGCCTCGCCGAGTTGATGACACTGCTGAAAAAGGAGCGCGCCCGGTCCGCCAAAAGTTGGACCACCCTGGGCGGGGAGCTGCTCTCGCTGTCGGTCATGTCGGGCCTGACCAAAGGTGCGCAGATGATCGCCTTGATGAACGCGATCGGTCTCGACTTCGCCGGCCTCGGCAATCACGAGTTCGATTTCGGCAACGCCAACCTCAAAGCGCGGATGGCAGAATCCAAATTCACCTGGCTGGCAACCAACACCGTCGGCCCCGATGGCGCCCCGATTGGCGGCGCCAAGGCAAGCGTGATGCGCCAGGTCGGTGACTTCAAGATCGGCATCTTTTCGTTGCTCACCCCGGAAACCACCACCTCTCCAGCCTTGAAGCTGGCGTAACCTTCAAACCGGCCGACGCCGTTGCCAAGGAAACGGTCGCCGCCCTGCGCAAGGCGGGCGCCGACATCGTCATCGCCTTGACCCACCTCGATATCGCTGAGGATCGCGCTCTAGCGCGCGCGACCGGCATCGACATTATTCTCGGCGGCTACGATCACGACCCCATCATGCTCTACGAGGGCAGCTCCCTAATCCTCAAAGCCGGCACCGATGCGCGCTATCTCGCGGTTGCCGACATTGCGTTGAGCAAGCGCGAATCGCGGAGCCGCGTGCGGGTCTCGATGCGGCCCGAATGGAAACTCATCTCGACCGCCGGGATCACCCCAGATCCCGAAATCGCTGCCTTGGTCAAAACCTATGAGACCGATCTCGACCAGAAAC
Organism: Alphaproteobacteria bacterium; assembly: GCA_963583675.1. GTDB lineage: Bacteria > Pseudomonadota > Alphaproteobacteria > SHVV01 > SHVV01 > CAUZWH01. The sequence goes on along the minus strand of CAUZWH010000285.1, from coordinate 10 downwards.
TTGGCGTCGT
>CAUZWH010000284.1:0-4660 GCA_963583675.1 Alphaproteobacteria bacterium | reverse complement strand
CCCGGCCGGCTGGCAGCATCGTCGTCAACACCAGCGCAACGCCGGGGTTGATGCTCTTCGCACGATCGGCAAAACGATAAGCACCCGATCTCGGATCAATTTCGAAATCCACGGCAACGCCCTCGACAATCGCGAGCGCGCGCGCCTCACGCAGGAACGCGCCGGTGACCTGGGCGGCGGTGGTCAGCCGGGTCGCCCCGATTACGCTGGGAATATTGGGGACGACCAAGGCTGCCGCGAGCGCGACAATCGCCAGAACGACCAATAACTCGAGCAGCGTGAAACCGCGGGATCTTTGGTTCACTGCCAATTAGTTAGGTCTTGATTCTCGCCGTCTCCGCCGGCACGGCCATCGGCCCCGAGCGAGAGTAGATCGTAGGGTTGGCCCTGCTCGCCGGGAAACCGGTAAATGTAGGCGCGGTCCCAAGGGTCATTGGGTAGAACGCTGCCCTTAAGGTAAGGCCCGGCCCACCCTTTGACTCCCTTGGGTTGCGTTATCAGGGCATCGAGGCCTTGTTCGGCGGTGGGGTAGCGTCCGACGTCGAGACGGTACAGATCGAGCGTGGCTGATAGGTTCTTGAGCTGGAGACCCGCGGTGTCGGTTTTTGCCGAGCCGAGGTAATTGAGGACGCGGGGACCGACCAGACCAAGCAGCAGTCCGAGGATTACGAGCACGACCAATAGTTCGATCAAAGTGAAGCCGGCCATGCCGTGCCCGGACTTTTTCTGAGCGTCACCGTCGCCGCGTTTAGATAACCAGCGCATTTATCCCCACAATGGCCGATAGGACCGAGAAGACCAGGCCGGCAACAATCAACCCGATTACGAGAATGAGCGCCGGTTCAATGAGAGTCACGAAGCGTCGCATAACCGCCGCAGTTTCACGTTCGTAAAGCTCGGCGGTACGCTCGATCATGGTTGCAAGTTCGCCGACTTCTTCACCGATCCGGATTAACTCCACTGCCCGGGCCGGAATGCAGCCCTGGCGATGGAGCGCCTCGGCCAGGGCATCGCCGTGCCGCACCTGATCGGCCGCCGTATTCAGCGCCTGCTTAAGCGCGAGATTGCCGACGCTTTCATGCGCCTTCGCGAGTGCTTCGGGAAGATGCACCCCGCCTTGCAGAAGCATCGCCAGCGATGCGCTGTAGCGTTGCAGTTCGATCCGGGTTAGCAAACTGCCCAGGATAGGCGTGCTGAGGAGACCAAGGTGCCAGCGCCGACGAAACCCCGCATCTCGCAAGCCAACGCGAACAGCGATCCAGCCGAGCGCTATGACCACGAGGATCAGCCAGCCGAAGGTGCGCAAGAACCCGGCAAGCCCAATGACGACACGCGTGACAAGTGGTAGATCGGCGCCGGATTCGCGAAACAGAACCTCGAATTGCGGCAAGACAAAAACCAACAGAACAATCACCGACAGACACGCTACAAAAAGCAGGATGATCGGATAGGCCAGCGCCGAGCGGATTGCATCCTTGGCGTCTTCAATTCGCGATTGCTCGCGGTAGAGACGTTCGAGAACGCCGGCCAAGTCGCCGCTAGCCTCGCCGGCACGGACCATCGACACATAAAAACCGTCAAAAACTGCCGGTTCGGAAGCCATCGCCGACGACAAGGCAGCACCCGACTGGACCCGCGTTAACAACCGCGACAGGACCTGCGTAACTTTGGGCGCGGATGCCGCCTTCGCCCCAACCGACAGGGCTCGGGTAAGCGGCAGGCCAGCTGCCAGCAATGTTGCAATCTCACGACTGAGATTAGCCACGGTTCGACGCGACAGCGGCGGTCGCTGGAGGATCGGGCGCGATAGCGCCGCGCCGATTCCGCGCCACAACCGGGTATCGAAACGCCCGGTATTTTGAGCGAGTTCGTCGACCCGGATCGGTAGCCGTTCAGAGGCCCGCAGGCGTTCAAGCACCGCGTCTTGATCGGCCGCCTCTATAACGCCCTCGGTAGTGGCACCGGCGGGATCGGTGGCTTTGTAGCGAAATTGCGGCACGATCAGACAGTATGACTGGCACGCAGAACTTCATCGAGCGAGGTGATGCCCTCGTGCACCTTGCGGAATCCATCCTGGCGCAGCGTCGGTAGCCCGCACTTTGCGGCCGCGGCCGCGATCTCATCGGCGCCGGCACGCTGCAAGATCAGTCCGCGCGCGTCTTCGTCGAGCGGCAGGAACTCCGCGATGACGGTGCGGCCCAAAAATCCGGTGCCGCCGCATTTGGCACAACCGGTGGGTTTGTAGAGTTTCAACGGCGCTTCACCTTCAACACCGAGCCCCTGGAGCACCGCAAGATCGTACGCCTCAGGCCGTTCGAGCGCCCGGCACGCAACACAGAGTTTTCGGACCAGGCGTTGGGCCACCACAGCCTTGAGCGCTGAGGTCAGCAGGTAGCTCTCGACGCCCATATCGAGCAGGCGGGTGATCGCCCCGGCCGCATCATTGGTGTGGAGCGTCGATAGCACGAGGTGGCCGGTCAGTGCCGCTTGAATGCTTATCTCGGCCGTTTCTTTGTCGCGAATTTCGCCGATCATCATGACATCCGGGTCTTGACGCAGGATGGCGCGCAATACGTTGGCGAAACTCAAACCAATACGTGGCTTCACCTGTATTTGGTTGATCCCGGCGAGTTCATACTCGACCGGATCCTCGGCCGTGACGATTTTTCGCCGCGGGTCGTTTAAGCGTTGCAGCGCGGCGTAGAGCGTCGTCGTCTTGCCGCTCCCGGTGGGGCCGGTGACCAGCACTATACCGTTGCTCAGCCCCAGCACATCTTCAATTTGCGCAGCGATATCGGCAACAAAGCCGAGGTTTTCGAGAGCGAGAACGCCATGCGATTTGTCGAGCAAACGCAGCACGACACTCTCGCCATATTGGACCGGCACACACGAGACCCGAACATCGATTTCGCGACCGGCAACGCTCGTGCGAATCCGGCCATCTTGCGCCAACCGCCGTTCGGCGATGTCGAGATTGGCCATGACCTTGATGCGGCTGACGATGGCCGACTTGAGCGCCAGCGGCGGGGCATCGATATCTCGGAGAACGCCATCCACCCGCAGCCGTAGCCGCAGCCGATCGGGTGACGGCTCAATGTGAATGTCCGAGGCTCGTTCAGAAATTGCATTCGCGATCAGGGAGTCGACGAGCCTGACAACCGGTGCGTCGCTGGCACGATCGCGGATGCGGTCAACGTCGGCACGATACAGATCGCGATTGGCAAGTTCCGCATGGTCGGGAACCAATCCGCCGCCCGCGCCTGTGCCCGCGCCCTCTTTGCCATAGAGCCGTTCGAGCGCCCGCGCCAATTCGACGGGCACCGCCGCCCAAGGGGTCACCGGTTTGCCGACCAGCAAGCGGATCGCATCGATCGTGTAGGTATCCAGCGGGTCGGCCAGCGCCACCACCAAGACGTCGTCCTGGTCCTCAAGCGGCAGGATGCGCGAGCGCCAGAGAAAGGGTGAGGTTAATGTACCGGCAAGGACAGGCGCGTCGGGGTAGTGCTCGACCTGCGCAACCGGCACGCCCAAGTGCTCGGCGAGCGCATGGGTCATGTCTTCTTCGCTGACCAGACCCAGGCGCGTCAAAACGATATCGAGACGTTCGCCGGTGCTGCTGCCAAGATTTACAGCGCGATCGAGACCTTGACGATCGAGCTTTCCGGTTTGGATAAGAATTTCAGTTAGTTCGCGAGCCACGTTCAGCCCCAAGGTTAATCCGCTGCATCATAGCGTCCGCGGCTGGTACGAGCCACCGGACATACCAACTCATCCGGAAATGCTCTAGCCGAGGTTGATGGGACCAACCAGCCAAACCAGCCAGATTGCCGGGCCCAGATATAGCCCGAAGGGAATCCGAGTCGTGGCTTGGATGCGAACTCCGCCGCGCGTGGCCTGGATTATGGTAACTGCGAGCGCAACGGCGCTGGCGATCAACACTACGCTCGCCAACCCCTGCCAGGCGACCCAGGCCCCGCCGGCCGCCAGCAGCTTCGCGTCGCCAATTCCCAACCCCTCGCGATCCCGCAAGCGCTGGTAAATATATGAGATGGCGAGAAATATGAGCAAACCCGCGGCACTTCCGAGCGCATGGTCGAGCAGCGCAGCGCCGCCCCGTGGCCAAACCGTGCCCAGACCCGCGGCGGCGAGAGGCAGGGTTAATGCATCCGGCAAAATGTGATGGCGTAAATCGATCAACGCCAGGGTGAGCAACGTCCACCCCAGGCCACACGAGATCAGGGCATCAATACCGGGAAAGACGACGACCGAAACAACGGCAATCGCCATCGCAGCAGCCTCTGCGCCAGGGTAGAAGATACCGATCGGCGATCGGCAATAGCGGCAGCGACCCAGGGACCAGAGCCAACTCAGGATAGGAACCAGATCTGCAAGGGCGAGCCGGTGCAAACAATGCGGACAATGAGACCGCCCGAGAATTATCGAGCGCACATCGAGCACGCGCACGGCAAGTGTCGCGACGAAGCTGCCCAAGAACGGGGCCATCGCGAGTACAAAAGCAGAACCTATCAAAAATAATGAGTCGTTCAAGCCAGCAAAGACTTTAAGATTTCACTCAGGCACGGCATAGTTAGGTATAAGCCTCCAACAGTATACAGGAGGCATTTGGAGGAAATCCCAGGGAGATACCGATGTTTCATCT
>CAUZWH010000283.1:0-4697 GCA_963583675.1 Alphaproteobacteria bacterium | reverse complement strand
CTGATTATTATCCTAGAGCTACTTGCGCCGATCCTGGTGACCTATCTCGGCTACCGGATCATCAACTACCTCAGGCGCGGGCGGGTCGTCGGCAGCGGCGCGTGGCAGATCCGTAAGGATACGCGTTCCAATGTGTTCAGGGACAAAGTACTGATGAACGGCAACGAGCTCGAATGCATCTTCGATACTGGCGCGTCACTGACCTCGATCGGTTATGAAGAGGCGCGGCGCAGAAGCGGCTGACCGATCGTTTGACGGTGCTAGATACCTTGCTCGCCGACGGCCGAGAAACTTCGCGCGAAGTTTCTCGGTTGCCGACGCCCAGATCTATCCGGGCATGAGCAAAGTTGTCGACCTCGACGCGCCGCAATCTTCAGCCGCGCTCAAGGCCTGGGTCGAGCGGGTGGGTGCACGGGCAGCGGTGCGAAAGGTCTACAAGGAAGTCGCCGAAGCCATGGGCGGTGGTTGACCGTACGCGCCTGCAACTCTCTGGCGTTGACTTAGACGAGATGACGCCTCAGGCTTTCGTCGCCGCCCGCGGGGATCATCAGGCGAATATAAGCAACGATCCCCGCAGCATTCCGTCATGCGCGTTTTGTTCCTGCACCCTAATTTCCCCGCCCAATACCGCCACGTCGCAGCGGCTCTGGCCAAGGATTCACAAAACGAAGTCGTCTACGGGACGTAGCCAGAAACAGGGCAACATTGTCGGCGTTAGAAAAGTCTTGTTTGAGCCACACCGAAAGGTGCGGAAGGAATCCCACTGCAGCGCCGGTTCAAACTCACCGGCGACGATGTGCGCTTCCGCTTGCTCGGCTAACCCGTTCACGTCGGTCATTTCGTCCAATAGAGGCGCCCGTTCCCTTGCGAACTATCGTTAACGAAATTCGTTAATGCGAGGTGAACGGTCGGTCACGATCGCCCCAACGCCAAGCTTCTCACCCAATCGCTTCGGATTACACAAGTCGGGTTGGCGATAGCGCAGCAGAATCTACCCCGAATTCGGCCATCTCATTGGGAACCGACCCGCCGGCCGCGAGCGCGCCGACCAGGCGGCCCATTCCAGGTGCGGTTTGAATGCCGTAGCCGCCCTGTCCAACCAACCAGAAAAACCCGGCGACACGTTGGTCAAACCCGACCACCGGCCTCTTATCGTCAACGAATGTACGCAAGCCCGCCCATTTATGGTCGATCTTTGCGACTTTTAGGGTTGTCGCGCGCTCGACACGATCTATTGCGATGGCGACGTCAATTTCATCGGGTTGCACGTTGCAAGGTGGTATCGGCGTTTCGTCGGCCGGCGAGCACAAAATCAAACCAGCTTCGGGCTTGAAGTAGAATTCCTCAGCTATGTCGACGATGATAGGCCACTTACTGACATCCCAATCGCCGGCTTGAAACGTCAGCGCCGTTCGACGCTTAGGAACCAAACCAACCGGTTTCACGCCGCCAAGCTCTGCCAAGGCGTCTCCCCACGCGCCTGCTGCGTTGATTATCACCGGCGCGGAGAAATCACCGGCGCGCGTTTCAGCGTGCCAATTACCACCGCGATGACGAAGCGCCAACACTTCAGCATCGGTTACCAGAAGCCCACCTTTTGCGCGCATGCCCCTAATGAAGCCGTGGTGCAACGCGTGGACATCGATGTCCATTGCCGCTGCCTCGTGGGCGGCAGCAGCGACGTAACCTTGTTGCAGAGCCGGCACCAGGCGATTCACCTCGGCGGCGTCGAGTCCAACGAAGTGGTCGGGGTCATCGACCTCTTCGATCCGCGCCTCGATACGGGCTGCCTGATCAGCGCGGCCAACAAATATGGTGCCGCGCGGCGTAAGCAGCGGTGCCGCCGCAAATCCGGCCGGGGGATTCAGAAAGAAAGACCGCGCGGCTCGCGTGATCGCGCGAATTGTGGCGTTGCCATAGCTGGTGGCATAAACCGCGGCCGAACGCCCGGTTGAGTGATAGCCCGGCTGATCCTCACGCTCGAGGATAATGACCGAGCCCTTATCGGCCAGAAAATAGCCGGCCGAGCAGCCGGCCATGCCGCCACCGACGATGAGAAAGTCGCAATGCTGCTTGTCTGCGGCCACCGCCTAAACTCCTGGATTGTCAATCGTTAGCCAACATATCAGAGCGAGCGATCGGGGGGGCCTCGATGGTGAACCGGAGAAGGTACTCCTCTGCGCTAGGGCGAGGGGCAAAACCGGCCTAATCTAAATTTAAGACGCTCGGTCAGGTTCAAATGCGAGGAGCGTTTTCGACGATGTCACATCGTTGATGGATATCGGCATCGTTCTCGGCGCCTTCACGGCAGCTGGAATCGCTGGCAGGTTCGCCCCTCAGATTCGCCAACCCTGGCCCTGGCTTGCCGCTTCGGTCATTGGCGGCCTTCTCATGGACTATGGCACCAGGCTCGCTTTTGGCTGCAATATCGGCGCGTTCTTCAGCGGCGTTGCATCAACCAGCCTGCATGACTGGTTATGGATCGTGTTTGCCCTGGCCGGTACCTGGATCGGTATTCGTGCGCGACCGTGGTTCAACTGGCAAACTAGGAAAATTCAACTTTTGCGCCAGCTGCGCACTGCCTTGTCGATCGCAGCAACCTGGTCGCGAACCGATATCGTCATGTCCGACGTAACGTTAAGGTCACGATCTTCGAAGACGTTGGCGTCGGCATGTTGCAATTGCCAGGCTGCCACGCGCTCATCGCGCGCCCGAAAAAGTTCAACGATCTGCGGCCGAAACAGCCGCAGCATTGCTGTTATCCAGCGATTGACGGGCCAGGACGGTTGCGCGAGATCGATAACAAAATGGCCCAGCGTCGCGATGACGTCATCGGCTGTGTACCAGGTTTCCCCGGTCACCCACCGATTGGTCGTGAACAGGCGAATCGGATCCCCCGCCGGACTCATCGAGATACCGATTAGGTGGGTGAGGATTCCATCCTCAGGTTTGGGATCGAAGTCGGGCACCGGCGCCGGTAAAACCCGCGCGGGCAATCCCTCCTCGCGGACGAACGTATGGAAATGCCCGTGTTCGCCAGGCATCCGTTCATCTTCCTCGTGGGCGTGGTAGTAGAACTGAGCGTTCGTTTCGTCATCAAAAACGTCGCCGGGTGGGTAGTGATCCCATTCGAAGAAGGTGTCGTGATCCTTCAGAAGCTCACCGACGATGTTATCTCCGGTCTTGGTTAGAACCCGGCGACAATCTTGCACCTCGACTCCGGCAGTCGCCATCCGCTCAAGCTGCGCGAGCGGGAGTTCGTCAATCGCGACGGTTCCAGGATTGGGTTTAGCTTGTGTGCTCATCTGACCCCATGGGTCGTCCGGCCGCGCAGTCTCTTGCGCAGGAAGCAATTGGGCAAATTGGGTACCGGTCCACCACCTTAGTCAAACGCAGCTCAAACAAAAACAGGGCCAAGCGCCCTGTTGAGTTTAGCGGGGAATCGTTTCAAACGGGCGGCTACAGGTGTAGCCGCCCGCCCGAAAATAGTTTGTTAGAGGTTACCCGGTACTCGTCAGGAACAAACAGCATGTAGTCTTCGTCCTCGGCCGACGCATGGCACTCAATGCAGAACTGCATGCCGGCGGCATTCGTTCCCTTCGTTACCCCGAAGGTCGAGCCATTGGCTATGACCATCGTGTACTTCCAGTCACCGCTCTCTTTGTTCCATCCAGCTTTCATCTTCTCCATCAGGAACAGCGGACCGGCCGCGAGCTTGCCATCGGGCATCGCAGCAAAGCTATTCTTGGCCAGCATAGCGCCATGGCGCATTTTTCCGGCATCTTCGAACTTGCCGTAGTTTTTGGCTTTGGCATTGGCAAAGTTCTGCACGAAACGGCCGCCGTGAGTAGCCGATTGGTACGAACGCGTCGCGTAAGATTTCCACGATACGTACTGGGAGGCGACCTTGGTGTCCGATTTGGCGTAACCCGCCTGCATCTCTTTGATGATGCAGTTATAGGCAAGCTTGGCTTCGGCGTCGGTCAGGTCGACCTCTGCTGCCGCTGCGCATGGGTTGCAAGGATTACAGGCCGACGCAACCTTGGTCGCACACGGGTTGCAAGCTTTTTTTGCTGCGCAAGGATTGCACGCGCTCGCCTTAACTACTTTGCCGCCGCAAGGGTTGCACGCTTTGGCCGCACAGGGGTTGCAGGCTTTCTTGGCAGCGCAGGGGTTACATAGCGATGCGGTCTGCAGGCACGGCACCATGCAACTCGTGCTGTACTTCACCGCTGATTTGGCGCCGCACGGGTTACACGGATTACAGGCTTTTGCTGCACAAGGATTGCACGCATTCGCCTAAATGACTTTACCGCCACAAGGGTTGCACTTCTTCTTCGTCGCACAAGGGCTGCACGCGGCGGCTAGCTAAATCTCGCGCGGGCGATCGATACGTTCGAGTAGGGCGCCCTTTTCTTCTTGGTCGCGCACGGGTTGCACCTCTTTTTGGCTGCACAGGGGTTGCAAGCCTTCTTGCCGGCGCAGGGGTTGCAAGCGGCTTTGGTTGCGCAAGGATTGCACTTCTTTTTCGTTGCGTAGGGGCTGCAAGCGGCGAGCTGAATTTCGCGCGGCCGGTTGCTGTCCAGCAAAGCGCCCTTTTTCTTCTTTGTAGCGCAAGGGTTACAACCCTTCTTGGCGGCGCACGGGTTCTTGGCCGCACATGGGTTCTTCGCGGCGCACGGGTTGCACTGCTTCTT
>CAUZWH010000282.1:0-4698 GCA_963583675.1 Alphaproteobacteria bacterium | reverse complement strand
TTGCGGGTTTGACCGCGATCGTCAGTTAGTCGGCACCATGCTCGGCCTGACCGCTCCGCCCGACCTGTTCACGATCGACCTCGCCTGGGCCGCGGCGATCGTCTTTGCCGGTGCGGCGATCAAAGGGTTTGCGGGCTTCGGCGGCGCGATTTTCGCGATTCCGTTGATGATCGTGTTGTTCGGCCCGACCGCTGCCGTCACGCTGGTCGTGCTGCTCGAAATCCCGACCACGGTTCAGCTGTTGCCGCGGGCGCTGCGTGGGGCTAATTGGCGCCTGATCACGCCGATCGGTATCGCCCACTTGGTAACAATTCCGCTTGGCACGTTCGTGCTGGTGGCAGTCGAGCCGGCGATTTTGCAACGCGCGACGGGCTCACTGGTAATCCTGCTCGTTGTGGCGATGTGGTTGGGCTGGTCTTATCGCGGCGAGATCCACGTGGTGCCCTCGCTCATCGCCGGCGCGGTGGCCGGATTGCTCGCCGGAATCGCGGCGATGGGCGGCACCATTATCGCGCTGTATCTGCTGTCGTTCCCCGATCGCGCCGAACGCGTGCGCGGCACGATCCTGACCCTGGCGGCCATGGTCATCACTTATCTGGTTGCAATGCACGTTTATCACGGTATCACCACGACGCTGACGGTTTGGCGTGCGGTCATTCTGACGCCGGCTGTGCTGATCGGTGCCTGGCTTGGGACGCAGCTCTTTGTTGGCGCCAGCGACGTTCTGTTTCGCCGGGTCGCGCTGGTTTGCATCGCGGTTGCCGGCCTGATCGCAATTATCAAGTAGGGCGGCAATGCCGTTCGAGAGCTGGTCAGTCTATGCTGCGGTTTCGACCGTGGTTTTGCTGGCAGGGGTGATCAAAGGATTTGCCGGGTTTGGCCTGGCGATGGTGGCGGGCCCGCTGCTGGCGGTTTTGTTGAGCCCGGTCGAAGCCGTGGTCGCGGTTTTGGTGCTTGAGGTGTTGACGGGCGCTCAACTCCTACGCCGCGCGCTGGCGCACACCGACTGGGCCATCGTGGTGCCGTTAACGATTGCCAGCGCACTCACTATGCCGCTCGGCGCGTATGCTCTGGTGAGCCTCGACGGTGAAGTGATGCGGCGGACGATCGCGATCGCCGCCCTGGCTTTCGCGGTGGTCCTGATTGGTGGGTGGCGCTACCGCGGTGGGCAGGCGCTGTGGATCAGCGGCGTCATTGGTGGGGTCAGTGGTGCGATCACCGGGGCGACCGGCATGGGCAACCCGGTTCTGGTCCTGTACGTGCTGGCGAGCGGTATCGCTGAAAGAAACCGCGCCAGTCTGGTAACCATGGTGACGATGATGATCGTGCTGGCGATCGCCAGCCTCGGCGCGACCGGGGGCATCACGATCGACGCGCTCAGCCAATCCGCCTACCTGCTCCCATTTGCGATCATCGGCACGTTCGCGGGCGCGCGGTTGTTCCGGCGCACCGGCGAATCCACCTATCGACGCGGCGCGCTGGGGATCATCGTGGTGGCCGCGCTGGCCGCGCTGGTGTACTAGCGGCGCACACGTTTTCCAGGTTCCCGCATGCTGTTGGCCGAAATCACCGCACTGTTCACGATCGACCTCGCTTATGCGGCAGCCATCACACTGGTTGCCGGGGTCATCAAGGGCTTTGCTGGATTCGGCGGCGGCATGTTCATGGTGCCGTTGTTCAGCATCCTTTACGGCCCGGTCGACGCCGTCATCATGATCCTGCTGTTGGAGGCACCGGCCAACGTGGTGCTGCTGCCGCGGGCCTTGCGCGACACCAACTGGTCGTTGGTGACGCCGATCGTGATTGCAACATTGGTGTCGATTCCGGTCGGGACCTACGTGTTGGTTACGGTCGATGGGGATCTGCTGCGCCGGGTGATCGGCGTGGCGGTGCTGTTCTTTGTCGCCGTCATGTATACCGGCTGGCGCTATCGCGGTGCCTTGAACGCGACGACATCGTTCGGGGCCGGCATTGCGGCCGGGTTTCTGGCCGGCTCGGGCGGCATGGGCGGGCCGGTGCTGGTGATGTATCTCATGGCCGATCCGGACACGTTTGCGGCGCGCGTGCGCGGCAGCATGTTGACGATCGCGATGTTCCTGATCGCCTATATGTTGCTTAATCTCGCCATGTTCGACGCCGTGAGCAGTGCGCCGGTGTGGCGCTCGGTCGTTCTCGTGCCGATGATCATGGTCGGCGCCTGGGCGGGCACACGATTGTTCCTGGTCGCCAGCGAACTCTTTTTCCGTCGTTTTGCCCTGCTGTTCATCGGCGTGGCCGGCCTTATCGCCATCATCAAGTAGGCAGATCAAGCAGTAGCGAGCGCATGCCGATCGATATCCTCAGCCTGGAATTCCTTTTCCTCGCCGCCGTGACCGTGATCGGCGGCGTGATGCGCGGCTACGCCGGCTTCGGCTCGGCGATGGTTATTTCGCCCCTATGGGCGCTGGCGATCGATCCAATCGCCGCGATTCCCGCGCTCATCATCATGGAGTTACTGGTCAGCGCCCAGTTGTTGCCGCGGGCTGTGCGCAGCACCGATTGGCGGTTGATCGGTCTTCTAACGATTGCTGCTGTGGTGACAATACCCGTCGGGACGTATTTTCTGACGACACTGGATCCGGTAATCGTGCGCCGGGTCATCGGCGTGGTGGTGTTTGTCTGGGCACTCGTGATGCTGCGCGGGATGCGCTATTCGGGCCGCTTGCGAACCTCGGCAACGCTTGGCATCGGCGCAACCAGCGGCGTGCTGATGGGAGCGACCGGCCTCGGCGGGCCCCCGGTATTGATGTATTTGCTGTCGACACCGGCGCGCGCTGAAAGCAATCGCGCCAATATCATTACCTTCTTCGGATTTGTCAGCGTTGTCATGATCGTGGTCTACGCCGCGGGGGGTCTCTACAACGAAACGACGTTGTGGCGCGCCGGCCTGCTGACGCCGGTGTTCATGATCAGCGCCTGGGTCGGCGCGACGATGTTTGACCGTTCAAGCGAGGCGGCGTTTCGCCGCATCGCGCTGCTGTTCCTGCTCGCGGTCGGTGTTATGACCCTGGCCGGCTGGGATATCGTCCGTGCGATCGTCGGGGTCTAACCAGCCCGCTTAGAAATCCGAGATGGTTCCCTTGCGCTCCCAATCGCCATATCGGGTCGGCTCCAACCCCTTGGGCCCACCGGATTCATATGCCGGGTCGGGATAGGCGTCCTTCTCGGTCTTGGGGTCGACGGTTTTCCCAAGGTCAATTTGCTCAGCGTCGGCTTTTGCGGCGGTCGGGTTGGTCTTGGGATCCACGGCAGGGGCCGCGCTGCCGGCGGCTTCACCTACGTCTTGACCGGGCTGATCGCCTTTTTTCATCGGCTCATCCTTTTGATTGGCGGGGCCCTGGAAAGGGCACGCCTATTCAACCACATAATACCTATTGAGGAGCGGTTGATGACGACTCAGGGTTTGGTTTGATCGAGGCGGGCGCACCGCGTCGATAGTTTGTTTTCCACCCATCCAGCGATTAGCAACCGCGTCCGCCGGCGGTGTGAGATGGGCGGCGGCCGACGATAGTTTTGAACGATGCTAGCGGCCCTTGGGTACGAGATTGATCGACAAGCTCGCGCTTCTCAGCTAGGTCGAGCCCATGACAACCGGTGCGGCAGACACCCGACGCGTGGCGCTCGATATCCTGGGCCTGATCGGCAAGGGGAGTCCGCTCGACGAGGCCTTCAGATCGGGCCGCGTGCGCAAGCCGTTGCAAGCCCTGGCAACCCGCGACCGGGCACTGGTTCGGCGCCTGGTGACGATTTCGCTGCGCCACCGCGGCGAGATCGATCATGTCATCGATCGCTGCATCGACCGGCCGCTGCCCAGGAGCGCAGACCGGCGCCGCGACATTCTGCGGCTCGGCGTGACGCAGTTGTTGTTCGCCGGCACGCCGGCCCACGCCGCCGTCGACACTATCGTGGGCCTCGAACGGGATGCACGCTTGCGTGGATTCCTCAATGCCGTGCTGCGGCGCGTCGCCCGCGAAGGCGCGGCGCTGTTGTCGGGCCTCGATGCCCCACGGCTAAATACGCCGCCGTGGCAATGGGAAACGTGGTGCGCCGCTTTCGGCGAGGACGCCGCGCGGGCGATTGCACTGGCCCATATGAACGAACCGCCGCTGGATCTAACACTGAAGGATCGCTCGAAAGCGTCGCAGGCGGCATGGGCAAAACAGCTCGACGCGACACCGTTGCCATGGGGAAGCTTGCGGTGCCGGGCCCATGGCACGATCGACGCATTGCCCGGATATGACGAAGGGGCCTGGTGGGTTCAGGATGGCGCGGCCGCACTGCCGGCGGATCTGCTGGGCGACGTAGCCGGCAGCAAGATCTTTGATCTGTGCGCAGCACCAGGTGGCAAGACCGCGCAACTGGCGGCACGGGGCGCTACCGTCGTTGCCATCGACCGCTCGCCAACGCGGCTCAAGCGCCTGACAACGAACCTCGCCCGCCTGGCACTGGACGCGACGATCGTTTGCGCCGATGCCGCGTCATGGTCACCGGCCGATAGCGGGCACGGACTGGCCGACGCGATCCTGCTGGACGCCCCGTGCACGGCCACGGGAACATTGAGACGACGCCCCGACGTTGCCTTGCACAAAACGCCGGACGACGTGGCGCGGTTAACCGGCGTCCAGGATGCCTTGATCGATGGCGCCACCACGATGGTGC
>CAUZWH010000281.1:0-4699 GCA_963583675.1 Alphaproteobacteria bacterium | reverse complement strand
GTTCGGTGGCATGATAAGCGCTTTAGCCGCCTTGCAGCGACCCAATCAACTCGAAAAACTGGTGCTGATCGGTGCGCTAGTTTTCGACACGCCTGCGGAGCTGGAGCAGGCCGCTCGCGACGCCCAGGCAAATCAATCGCGAGCACTAGCCGCACCCTCAGCTGCAATGATTCGGCAACGCAATGTCGGTTCCAATTTTCTCAAAGACGACGTCTTCGATGAAATTATCCTGAGCCAGCTCACGGCGTTTGCCTTACCCGGTCGGCAACAATCGTTTGCCGACACCATCGAGGGCGTGGTGCGTACAGCCAGCGTGCCCGAGTGGCATGTACATCATCGGCTTGAGAAGATTAAGTGCCCCACCCTGGTCGTTATCGGCCGCCAGGATCCTCGTGCCAAGTGGGAACGAGCGCTTGAGGGCCAGCCGCGAATGCCCGATTGCCGGGTCGAGATATTCGAAGACTGTGGCCATAAGCCGCAATCGAAATATATTAATGATTTCAATAAGTTGTTGATTGGGTTCATGACAAAATGAACGCCATTGCGGATCTACGGAAAGGCCCAATCTTCTTGGGTCAACTCAAGTTAACTGGATCGTGAAGCTTAGTGGCTAGAGACACTAGTTCTGCGCCATCCAGAGAAATCAGCGGGTTTTCGGCGTGAATCCCGCGTCCATCGGCGCGTTTATTTCGAAGTGGTGACCGGTGACCCCGAGGAAACCCTGAAAGTTCCGGGAATCGCCCCAATTGTGGCGCTCCCAAGGATCACCGACAGTATTGGTGAACAAACGATTAACGTCGCGGAAAGCGAAACGAAATCTTAGGAGTACTGACGTGACTCGCATTGATCTGAATTGAAATTCCAGCAACGCTCGTCGCACCGAGGATATCGAGATTGTCGACGTCGATGGGTATCAACTGGCGACCGGCAACCGCAACGCGTGCTGGGCGCTGCTGGCAACCTGTGTTGCCACCGAAACGCAGCCCGTCGAACCAAAGCGGTTCGCGACATGATCGGCGAATCGTCCAGGTTCTGCCCAAGACTTAGGATTAGGCGTCAAGATATCCCCGCTCGTAGTAAGCAGGTGTAGGGAGAAGCGTCGGGGTCCCGCTGATCGGGTCTCTAACTGACCTAGCCTCGGGGCCCGGTTGACCGGTCGATCCGGGCCAGCAACACTGCACAGATAGAAATCTGCCAGGAGGCGGACGTGCAGAGATCGGCGCTTGCCCACAAGTTTGACGGATTTACATCTGCATTTAGCGGCGACGCGCTGCGCTCGGCGACGCTCCCGGCCTATATACTATTACGATCCGGAAATCTTCGCGGCCGAGAAAGAGCAGATCTGGTGCAAAACCTGGCAATACGTCGGTTATCTCGGTGATCTCACCGAACCCGGCGACTACATCACCGCCAACATTCTCGATCAACTGATCTTTGTGATCCGCGCGGCCTCAGGCGAACTTCGCGCTTTTTACAATGTGTGCATGCACCGCGGGCACATCCTCGTTGAGGGCAAGGGAAACAAGCGGATCATCACCTGCCCGTTTCACGCCTGGTCCTATGATAGTGATGGCAATCTGAAAGCAGCCGGAAACGCCCAAAACGTTGCTGGTTTTCGCCTCGAGGACTTTCGCTTGTCGGAGGTTCAAGTCGAAGCGTTCGGACCCATGGTCTTCGTCAATTTAGATCCATCGGCGCCGTCGCTGGCGAGCCAGGCCGGGGGACTATTGGAGCGGTTCCGCACCGTCATTCACGGGTTCGACGATCTCCACTTTGCTCAGCGCACATCGTTTCCAGTTGCGGCGAACTGGAAGTTCATTCTCGATGGTATGGAGTGTTATCACTGCCCGGTTATTCATCCGCAGCAGATGGCCGACAGTGATGCCCCGCTCACCACAAGTTGGGAATCCCACGAGGAAGAATTCTGGCAGGAACATCGCATTATCGGTAACCGCGATCTCATCGAGAATCATAAAGACAAACTGCCCTATGACTTTGGCGATGCCGAGATCGTCGATGTCTACATTTGGTATCTATGGCCCAATATGGTGTTCACCGCCGAGCAGGGACCGCCGAATTTCATGATTCTCCATGCCCAATCGATTTCGCTGGAGACCTGCGAACGCCACGTCGTCAATTTATGCCAGCACGAGCAGCCCACAGACCACGATCAGGCGCAATTCGACAACTACACTGAGGTGGTGTTTCCTCAAGACCGCGCCGCGATCGAGCGCCAGGCACTGGGCGTCAAAGGGCTGGGATATACGCAAGGTCGCCTGATGGTCGATGCCGAAAGTTCATGGCGTAGCGAGCATGGGACCCATCACTTCGAAAATCTGGTGTGGCGAGCTCTCAACGGCGACAATTATGAGATCACGTGAAGACTGCATTTTGGTAGATCGCGTGTGTTAAGTTGCGGCGCCTGGGAGGCGACGCCGGAACGGCGTGTGGGAGATAGCTTATGACTGATACCGACCAAGAGAAAAGCCGAAGTCAATCGGCCGCCGGCTTCGGTGCCGCCGCTACCGGTGTTAACTCGATAAGCATATCCACCCGCATACGCAATATTCTGCCACCGGTTATCACGATGGGGCTGATCCTGCTGTTTTGGGAAAATTTCAACTGGATGTTCGATCAACCGGATTGGTTGGTGCCGCCGATCTCCAAGATATTTGTCACTGCGTGGGTCGAAGCGCCCGACAGGTATATTCCCAACGGTTGGATAACGTTTCAGGAGATCATTTTCGGGTTTTTTTTCGGCGTCAGTACCGGATTTTTCCTCGCCGTTATCGTTTTCCACTCTCGCGTGTTGCGCCAGGCGTTGCTGCCGTTGATTCTCGGCTCGCAGGCGATTCCGTCGCTCGCGATCGCACCGGTATTGGTCATTTGGTTCGGCTTTGGCATGGAACCGAAAGTGATCATTACGGCGTTGATCGTATTCTTTCCGGTTTTCGTCAACACGTTCGCAGGTTTCAGTTCGATCGAGCGTGACTCCGTAAGTCTGATGGATTCGCTCGGTGCTAGCCAATGGCAGGTGTTCAGTAAGGTCCGCTTCCCGGGATCGTTGCCCAACATTTTTACCGGCCTCAAAATTGCTGCGACGATCAGCCCCATCGGTGCCATCGTTGGTGAATGGGTTGGCGCGCATGAAGGTCTGGGGCCGGTGATGATTGCTGCCAATGCGGCGTTCAAAACACACGTTGTGTTCGGTGCCATCTTCTATCTTGCCATGATGGCGATATCGCTCTTCCTGCTGGTCAATCTCCTTGAACGCTGGCTGATCCCCTGGCATTTCGTAAAAACGGCGAAAGGGGAAAGCGCCGGCGGTGGCGCTATCATCTAATTCGCCCGGTTGAATAAACTCTAGCGGTGATACCCCTACTAGCGGAGTGATCAACGACGTAACCCGTCGCCCGGACAACT
Organism: Alphaproteobacteria bacterium; assembly: GCA_963583675.1. Lineage (GTDB taxonomy): Bacteria > Pseudomonadota > Alphaproteobacteria > SHVV01 > SHVV01 > CAUZWH01. The sequence goes on along the minus strand of CAUZWH010000281.1, from coordinate 1,276 downwards.
CAATGATTATTTCTGCCGATTCGCCCTCATGTGCGGCCCATCCAGTTCGATACGCCGGAGGTCGTGCAATCCATGTTCGGGACCTTGCCCGCCACCATTCAGGCGAAGCTTGTTTGCGGCAACCTCAGCCGGGTTCTCGGGCAGTGACGTACGACTGAATAAATGTCGACCCTGGTGATCGGCGGTGCCGGTTTTATCGGCGCGGCTCTGGTGCGCAAGTTGGTCGGCGCCGCGCGCGACGTCGTCTGCATGGATACCAATCTTGATCCCTGGCACTTGGGGGAGGCTGCTGCACAGGTCGAATTGGTCCGTGGCGACATGGCCCAGTTCGACGAAATCGCGGCCACTATCGCCGAGCATGATGTCGATCAGGTCGTATGCGTCGCCTATATGCTCGCGGGCGCGAGTGAGGTTGCGCTCCACGCCGGTGTTCGCGTCAACGTGCTCGGGCTCGACAACGTTTTCGAGGCCGCCCGGTTGGCCGGTATCAAGCGGGTTTTGTTTGCGAGTTCAGTGACTTATCACGGGACCAATCCGTCGCCGTCGGCGACCACGATTACCGAAGAGTCACCGGCCAACCCGCTCGGCGCCTATGGTTGGCAAAAGCAATTCAATGAGGCAATGGCTGCGCGTTACGCCGCCCAATTCGATATGACGATCGCCGCGGTGCGCCCGCCAATCGTATTCGGGCCGGGGCGGCGCCAAGGCCACATCGGCCAGGCGCAATTGATCAACGAACCGGCGCTTGGCAACCCGGTTCGTGTTGCGGCCGATCCGACCGCCAAGGCTGCGATGGTCTACGTCGAAGACGTTGCCGAATTATTTTTCAGGCTCGCCACGGCGTCAACGATCAACCACTCGGCATACCTGACCGGTGGCTATGTCGTGAGTTATGACCAACTTGCCAACACCGTTCGCGGCCTCGTTCCCGGGGCCAAGGTTACGTTCGAAGCGGCGCCGGACCGTGGCCCCGACTATGGCCACGGCCTCTCTTTCGACTATGACCATAGTCGCGCGAAAGGGGAGTTCGGCTACGACTTGCCGCTCTTCATCGATCGTATTCGCGATAGCATGAACGGCACACGGGCGATGACGGGAATGCCGCCCCTAGACTAGCCGCACGAGGGACGACAGCCGTACTAGTCGCCCGCGACTAATCCGTCGAGACGACCGTCTTTGTTCAACAGGCGAAGATCTTCATAACCGCCGGTGCGTTCGCCGTTGATGAAGATCTGCGGTACTGCCTTGACCCGCGGCAGGCGTTTCTTGAATTCCG
>CAUZWH010000280.1:0-4732 GCA_963583675.1 Alphaproteobacteria bacterium | reverse complement strand
AACACACAGTCGCAATGCCCAACGCAGCAAGGGCGAGGACACGACTACGCGCCGCGTTTGAATCGGACTCGACCGTCACTTAATTTGGCTGGATCTGGTGGTGTATGGATACCGACGCCGTGCTCGGCAAAGCGGCAAACTAGAGCTATAGACTGACATACGCCAGTCCGGCGATTCTAGACTCACGGCCCCACCGGGTGATAGCATTCGCCGCCGGTGGGGACAGCCCTCACGGGCACAATTCAGATAGCTGTAAGGAGAAGACCGTGGCCGCGCAATACTCCACGATGATCTCGGGCGACTCGCACATATTTGAGAAAACAGATCTGTGGCGCAACGCGCTGGGTGACAAATACGGCGACGATATCCCCCACGAGTTCTACGAGCACAAAGGTAAGAAGGGGATCTACTTCTATACCGGCGCGCAGGTGCTCAGTGTTGGTGGCATTGATCAGGAGCACAAGGATAGCGGACTTCACCTGTCCGGCTACGATCCCGAGAAGCGGATCGAGTATCAGCAGGAAGCCAACGTCCTTAGCGAAGTGCTCTATCCGTCCTACGGTCTGATCGTGATGCAGAGTGAGCACCACGAGGCCTTGAACGCGGTTGCCGAGGTCTACAACGATTGGCTGCGCGAGTTTTTCTCTTATGATCCCAAGCGGCTGCTTGGAGTGGCCATGATTCCAACCACCAATGTGGATTGGGCGATCAAGGAACTCGAGCGCTGCGTCAACATGGGCTATGTCGGCGCGTGCTTCAATTGCCGAAATCTCGAGGGCACGCCGCCATACCGCGATCCGGTTTATGATCCGCTGTGGGCTCGTTGCGCGGAAATGAACATACCGGTCACCCTGCATTCGATCACCGGCCGCGTCCATGATCCGTTGCATCCGCATAATGAAGATGAGTTGATGGATGCGCCCCGCCTGGCGCTCGATATCTACAATGAGATCCAAGGTACGCTTGGCAGCGACATTATTTTCGGCGCGGTTTTGGATCGCCATCCCAATCTCAAAATTGTGGTCAGTGAATTCGAACTCTCCTGGCTGCCCAACTTTGCGTTCCGCCTCGACATGATTAGAGACGGCTTCGCGAGCCGGATTACGTTGCCAAAATTAGAAATGAAACCGAGCGACTACTTGCGCGAGCGATGCTGGTTTGGCTGGATCGACGACGGCCGCGGCATGCTCGGGGTCGAAGAAGTCGGGGCCGACCATGTCCTGTGGGGTTCCGATTTTCCACATGTTCGTTCGGTCGGCGTCGATGCGCACGGCGTCGTTGGCAAAATGCTGAGTAAGCTGCCGCCTGAAGATCAAGACAAGATCGTCGGCCTTAATACGGCTGAGCTCTACAATATCAACTACGAAGAGCTGTACTGGACCAAGCAGGCGGCCGAGTAGGCGAAGCCCTCAACGTCCACAGCGTGTTCAAGGAGAAATAGAATGTCGGTCCAGACCGAAACAGCGGCAGCCGTAATGTTCTCGCCCCGCCGTATTGGCCACGCCAACTTGTTTGTCGGCGAACTCGAGCGGTCGATGCACTTCTATAACAAGATCGCCGGCTTCGAGGAGGTGTTCCGCGAACCTCACATCCCGGCTGGATTCCTATCCAACGGAAATACCCATCACGACCTAGGCCTTATCCAAATACAGCAGGGTGAGCAGGTTGTCGGACGGGACGGTCACGTGCAGATACCCACGGGACGCGGTGTTGAGTCGGGCCTCAATCATTTTGGTTGGGAGATGGAATGCGAGAAGGATTTGGCCGAGGCTTACTTCCGTGCGAATGAAGCCGGCGTTGACCTGCACCGTAAGGTCGATCATCAAATCTCGCACAGCATTTATATGTTCGATCCGGACGGCAATCTGCACGAATTCTACGCCGATATGATGGACGACTGGCGCGAGGTGTTCCACGGCAAGGTCGGCGAGGCGATTACCGGCGGGTGGGATCCTGAGGCGGGCAATTACCTGACCGAAGGTCGCTACCACGAGGACTACGAGCTTCGGCGGGTCGATCAAGCCCTTATTCATCCTGTTCGATTTACCAGCGCGGTATTGCTCACCAAGAACTTCGAGCCGATGGTCGATTTTTTCGGGAGTGTCGCCGGACTTGAGGTTGCCCATCGCACACCAGACGGCGCGGTTGTAAGCTTTGCCGGGCCCAAGGCCAGTCACGGGGTCGACATTTCTTTGGTGAAACAATCGGGCGACGCCAGCGTTCACCATTATAGCTATGAAGTGGCCGATGAGGCCGAACTCGACCGGGCCGAGGCAGCGCTTGCTGGCGGCGACGTCGCCATCGAAAAGAAGCTCGATCATGCGACCAAACGAAGCATCTTCGTGCGGGATCCCGATAATATGTTGTGTGAGTTCTTCGTCCCGCGCACTGCCGACTTGGCGGCGATTGATTCAGCGAACGACGATCGGCTTTATCTACTTTAAGCTCGACAAATTGCAGACAATGAGCCTAACCGATGCTCGCCGTCGGTAGGGGGGAACTATATGAAATGTAAGATTGAAGAAGTCGACGGTATCAAGACGCGCTGGCTTTACGAGGGCGAGGGCCCAGTATTTCTAATGATCCACGGCGTCGGCGGGTCCGGCGACATGTGGTACAAGAACATCGATTTCTTCGCCGAGAAGTACACCGTGATTGCCCCCGATATTGTCGGCCACGGCTTCACGCAGGCCGTCGATTTCAAGGGCGAGCCGCCACAGATGGTGGCGGTAAGGCACCTCAACGCGTTGATGGATCACATCGGGGCCGATAAGTATTGCGTCGCCGGCAGCTCCTATGGCGCGCTGATTTCATCGCTGATGTATTTCGATCGGCCCGATCGCGTCGAAAAAGCGGTGCTGATCGGAAGTGGGTCAACTTTTCACCCCTCCGAAGACCAGATCAAAACCTTGGAAGGGGCGCGCGCCAATGGCTCCAAGGCGATGCAAAACCCGACCTGGCAAGTGTGCCAGCAGCGGCTCGGAAACATTTGCTACGATCCTGCCACAGTGCTCACCGAAACCTTGCTCGTGCAGATGACGAGCTACGCGCAACCCGATCGGCTCGACGCCTATTTGGCGACAATCGAGGGACTGATGGCGACCGCGGATACGCACCGGGTTTATGACAAGCTCGAGCAGATGGATCTACCGGTACAAATTATTACCGGTCGTGACGACATTCGCTCGAACTGGGAGATGACCGTTGTCGGTCAGAAACGGATGCCCGACGCGCGACTCGAAATCTATGATAAGTGCGGCCACCTGCCGATGTCGGAGTACGCCGATAAATTCAATCAGCAGGTTATGGAGTTTCTCGCCGGCTAGTGGTATTTCACTAGCTTGACTTGCTAGACTTTTGCGACTTCTCCGTTGCCCAACGGAGGTACGGAGATTGTTTCCTCAGGGAGGTATCGATGAAGAAGCTACTAGGATTGGTATCGGCAGCCGCGGTCGGCTTTGTCATGACCGTTTCTGCCTCTCAGGCTGCGGACCCGATTCGCATGCCCTTTATTCAGACGTTCAGCGGTCCCTATATCGACTTTGGCGAGCGCATGTGGCGTGAGGGCGTGCTGCCCGCGCTCGAAGTTATCAATAACGAGCAAGGCGGCATCAATGGCCGGCCGCTCGAGTTTTACAAGGTCGACAACTATTTCCCAGACACGGCGCGTTTCCTTAACGACTTCCGCCGAATTTGTGCGGATCCGTCGATCCCAATCGCTTACGGCGTTGGGGCAACCAAAACGACAATCGCGGTGTTCGCGGACGTTAAGCGCTGCAAAATTCCAACCTTCAATCCTTCTTCGGGTGGCGCATGGCCCCACAAGAAGGCTGACGGCTCCAAGGATTTCGGAGGCTGGCTGTTTCGCTATCAGCCTCAAGCCGAGGAGACTCTCCCCGGCATGTTCAAGCTGATCCAAGAGCGTCTCGGCTTGAAAACCGCGTCGATCTCACACACCAACGACGACGACTTTGCGGTCAATAATCGCAAGATCGCGTTGAAGGCGCTTGCGGCGCTTAATGTAAAGATCGTGGCCGATGTCTCGACTAAGACCAAAGAAACCAACTTTGCCTCGCAGGTCGCGGCGGTAAATAGTTCCAGGCCGGATGCGCATTTACTCCTGCATCAGCCAGGCGACGCCGGAACCATGACCCTTCAGCTCAGGGATCGTGGCTTCAAATCGCAGCTCATGGCCGATGTCATCATCGCTGGTGAGGACCTGTGGATCCTTTCGAAGGGCAAGGCGGCCGGCATGATCGGTTACTCGACCTATGCCGTCGATGACAACCGTCCGATTGTTCAGGCCTGGTTGAAGACCTGGCGCAAGGCCACCGGCAAAAAGCGGTCGGCGCCGGATGGCTTCGTCACGGCTTATTATGAGGGCACGTTGATCCTGGCCGACATTCTGCGCGGTGTTAGCGATCTCAACAGCCGCGAGGAAATTCGCGATGGGTTCCTCAAGATCAAGAACCGTGAGGCCATTACGGGCACCATCAGTTGGCCGACAGACGGCGACCTCGTGCGCTCGCAACCGATTCTGGTTCAGCGCGACGCTGAGGGCTTGTTGAAAAAGTGGCCGAACTAAGCAGACCCCATCTCTAGCGAACTAAATGTCCCCCCAGGGGCACCCTGGGGGGACATTTACGCGGCACATGTTTGCGCTTGAATGTGCAGGCGGTGCCGAGCATTATGCGGCTCGCGATTTGGGTGCGAGGATAAAAGTTACAAACGA
>CAUZWH010000279.1:0-4739 GCA_963583675.1 Alphaproteobacteria bacterium | reverse complement strand
CTTCGCGTAACGCGGCCGGCGGGCTCGGCAAGCCGCCCTGTGGGTCGCGTATCCCGGCCCCTCGGTGCGTCGAAACCCCTCGACGATGCAAAAGCATCGCCTGCGGGCTTCCTCCTGCCGAGCTACCGGGATACGCGATCGTATGGGTTCCATATGTTGGATTCCATTCACTAGGTCCTACAACGCCCTGCGCCTATACCAGCACGAGATCGTCGCGATGGATCATTTCATCGCGGCCACGGTAGCCCAGAAGAGTCTCTATTTCACCGCTTTTGTGGCCCATGATGCGGCGCGAATCCTCGGCTGAATAAGCACACAGGCCGCGCGCGATCTCCTGTCCATCACCGTCGAGAACCGCGACCGCGTCACCCCGATCAAAGCTTCCATCGACCGACATAACGCCGGCCGGCAACAAGCTTTTCCCTGAACTCAGCGCGACCGCGGCGCCGCCGTCGATCCTCAGGGCTCCTGCCGGGGTCAGGGTTCCGGCAATCCATTGCTTGCGCGCATTTCGCGGTGACGAACTCGCTACAAACCAGGTGCAGCGCGCGCCGGCTTCAATTGCGCGCAAGGGAAAAGCAGGTTTGCCGTCGGCGATCACCATATGGCATCCGGCGCTGAGCGCCACCTTCGCCGCCTGCAGTTTGGTGACCATCCCGCCGGAGCTATAGCCCGGACGCAGCTCACCGGCGACCGCTTCTATTTCCGCGGTGATCGCCAATACTTCCGGGATTGGCGCCGCGTTGGCGTCGGTCTCCGGATCGGCGGTGTAGAGCCCGTCAATGTCGGAAAGCAGCACTAGACAATCGGCGTCGATCATCTGTGCGACCCGCGCGGCCAGGCGATCATTGTCGCCGAAGCGAATTTCGGTTGTCGCCACCGTATCGTTCTCGTTGATCACCGGCACGGCGCCATACTGCAGCAGACGGTTGATCGTATTGCGCGCGTTGAGGTGGCGCCGGCGTTCCTCGATATCGCCGATCGTAACCAGAATTTGCGCGACGTTTACATCGTGCTTGGCGAGCGCTTCTTGATAGGCATGGGCGAGCCGAATCTGGCCGGCGGCGGCAGCGGCCTGGCTGTCCTCGAGCCGCAACGGACCGTCGGCCAGTCCGATCAGGCTACGGCCAAGCGCGATTGCCCCTGACGATACGATCACCACGTCCTGGCCACGGGCGCGACAGCGGGCCACGTCGGCTGCCAGGGCATCGAGCCAGTCGTGGCGCAGCTGGCCCGTTTCGGGTTCGACCAGCAATAGCGAGCCGATCTTGACGACCAACCGGCGAACATCGGCGATCGAGCGGTTCATCGCGCGCCGCCTGGCGCGTATTCGCGCGGCCCCTCGACGATGCTGCGTGTGCGCGCCGCAGTGATTTCTTCGTGGAGCGCACGCAGCAGCTCATCGCGGCCGAGGCCGCTGACGCCCGATAGCCGTTGTACATCGGTGCTGGCGGCGCGGGCGAGCGCGGCCGACTTCTCGACGATTGCATCCTCGGTGAGAGAATCACACTTGTTGAGGGCGACGATCTCGGGCTTGTCAGCAAGGCTGCTGGCGTAGGCGTTGACCTCGCGTCGTACTGTTTGATAGGCCGCGCCGACATCCTCGATCGTTCCATCAACCAGGTGGAGCAACGCGCTGCACCGCTCGACATGGCCGAGGAAGCGGTCGCCGAGTCCGGAGCCCTCATGCGCGCCCTCAATCAACCCTGGAATATCGGCGATAACGAATTCGGTCTCGTCGATGTGGACGACCCCGAGGTTCGGGACCAGCGTGGTAAAGGGATAATCCGCGATCTTTGGCCGCGCCCGGCTCACCGCGGCCAGGAAGGTCGATTTACCGGCATTGGGCAAGCCGATGATCCCGATGTCGGCAATCAGCTTGAGGCGCAGGATCAGCGTGTGCTCTTCGCCGGGCCACCCGGGATCGGCGCGCCGCGGGGCCTGGTTGGTAGAGCTTTTGAAGTGGGCGTTGCCGAATCCACCGTCACCGCCGGTTGCGAGCCGCACGCGCTGCCCCGGGGTGTCGAGGTCGTAGATAAGGGTCTCCGCGTCCTCGCTGAGAATTTGGGTGCCAGTGGGAACCTTGATCTTTAGGTTGGCCGCCCCGGCACCGCTTCGGTTGTTACCTTCTCCGGGTAAGCCATTCTTGGCCTTGACGTGCTGTTGGAAGCGAAAATCGATCAGTGTATTGAGATTGTCGACCGCAACCGCAAGCACGTCGCCGCCGCGCCCACCATTGCCGCCATTGGGTCCGCCGTTAGGGAGATTCTTCTCACGCCGAAAACTCAGGCAGCCGGGACCCCCATTGCCGGATTTGATGTAGATTTTAGCTTGATCAAGAAACTTCATGGCTGTGCGGGATGATGCCGGCAACGCGGGTTAGGCATCGCCAATATCATCGCCCTATCAATCAACCGTCCATATATGAAAAAAGGGGAATGTAAGCCATTCCCCTCGACCTGCGTCTGGCTCACATATTCGCTATGACGCGGTCGGCTCTACCGATACCACCGTACGGCTGCGGTGCGGCCCGTTCTTCTTAAAAGCGACGTGGCCTTCGACCAATGAGTAAATCGTATGATCCTTGCCGAGGCCGACATTGCGGCCCGGATGCCACTTAGTTCCGCGCTGGCGCACAATAATATTGCCGGGAATGACCTGCTCGCCGCCAAATTTCTTGACGCCTAGGCGCCGGCCTGCTGAATCGCGCCCGTTGCGCGAGCTACCGCCTGCCTTTTTGTGAGCCATCGTCGATCTCCTTGCGTGGCGCCATCCTAGCCCGGATGCCGCTGCTTCGTATTACTCTTTGTCGGCGGCCTTCTTGTCGGTCGATTTTTTGTCCGACGACTCCGACGCCGTGGCGGCGGTCTCCTGAACTGGCTCCGGTGCGCTCTCTGGGCCCTCGGCTTCGGTCTGGACGGCCGCGGCGCCCGGCGTTTCAGGTTTGGCTTTCGCAGTGCGTTTTTTGGCAGCCGGCTTACCGTCGGGCAGGATGTCGGTAATCCGCAAAACGGTAAGTTCCTGACGATGACCGTTCAAGCGGCGGTGGTTTTTGCGGCGCTTCTTCTTGAAAACCAGGATCTTCTCGCCGCGCGCTTGCTCGACGACCTCGGCAACGACCTTGGCATCGGCGACCAAAGGGGCGCCAATCGTGGTGTTATCGCCGTCGCCGATCATCAGCACTTCGGCGAGATCGATGCTGCCGCCGACGTCGGCCTGGAGCCGCTCGACCTGGATTACATCGTCTTTGGCGACCCGGTACTGTTTGCCCCCGGTCTTAATAACTGCATACATGCTTGCTTCGCTCCGCCCGCCTGCGCCACGATTCGGGGCGCCCGGGATTGCTCCGCCAAACGGCATAGCCGCAGCGGCTATGCCGGGCGAATATAACGGCCGATTTCAAGCTGTCAACGGTTGCGACTCACGGCCTCCCTACGCGCCGGACACTTCGCGGCTCACAATCCCCGCACCATCGGCCAATGCGCGCAATTTACCCAGCGCCACTTCGGGTTTGAGCGGTGCCATTCCGCAATTCGTACAGGGCAAAAGCTTGTCGGCCGCGACGTCCTCGGCGCTCTCAATCTGATCGCTAGCGACGTCGATCTCGCCGACCATCCCTTGCAATGGGGTGCGTGGGTAGCTCACGAGAAACGATCATAGCGAGGTCGCGGGATATCCGCGTTTGCGACGGTGCGCGAGCCGATGTCGACAAGTGGTGGACGCAGAGCCCACCCCGGCGTAAGAACGGGGCCGCGCGACCTGCGGGTTTGCGCCCAAGCGGAGGGGTGCCGGAGTGGTCGAACGGGGCGGTCTCGAAAACCGTACTATGGTCTATAACAAGTTGATATATATTAATATAATTATCTGATTGACCTACCAACAACCTACCAACAACCTACCAACAATATGGTGGGTGTGGTAACCGTAAAATCACCCAGAACCAGGCATAATCCGACGGATATTCGAACCATCCGTGGGTATCCCCCATCCCTGAAACTGTTTCGAATGGGGGCATCAAAATACTGGTATGTGCGTCTCTACATTCGCGGTGGACCATCATCCGGGGTCAAGAAATCCACCCGATGCGAAAACCTCAAGGACGCAGAAGAGTTTGCCATCACCTGGTATGAGGAACGTCTTCTGGAAAAGAGGGCATCCAGGGAACGGGGTGCATTGTCCTTCGCCGCATACGCGCAAAAGTTCCAGGACACCCAAAACAGACTGATCAGATGCGGTGAGTTGGTCTCCAAGATGTACCGTGAGGACGCACTGAAACTGACTAGTGACGTCCTACCCCGCTTCGGTGAGATGCAGATCACCAAGATCGATTATCACGCGGTCGATGCCTTCATCGATGAAATGAAGGTTGAACGCGACCTCTCACAATCGACCCTAAAGAAGTATGTGGTGCTGATCCGAAAGGTGATGAAAGAGGCAAAACGGGATGGCGTGCTGAATCACATTCCCACTCTCCCCACCGTTAAACGAGAAGACAACCCTCGACCCTGGTTCACACCCGATGAATATCAGCGGTTACTCGATGCCTGTCGTGACTTACGGGTACACCCTCCCGGGAACACCGATTTTGATTGGGGAGAGTTGTACGACTTCATCGTGTTCATGATCCATTCGTTCCTTCGACCCAGCGAATGGAAGTTTCTTCAGAACAAGCACATTCGCATCATCCGGGAGGATGGGGTGGAACAACTGGTCATCTCGGTTCCAAACCCCAAAACCAA
>CAUZWH010000278.1:0-4755 GCA_963583675.1 Alphaproteobacteria bacterium | reverse complement strand
AACTTCTCCCCGAGTTTCCGGACGTTGACCCGCTTACTCTCGAGAACCTTCGCGGCATCTTCGATAACCATGGTCGTACTCCTTCCCGTGCTTGGCGCGCGGCCGGCGCCAAGTTTCTTTTATGAGAGGAGTATTGCGCGCGCAGGCCCGGGCACGACGTCAGCCGTGGACCCGCCGGAGGGAGCTGTCAGGCTGGTTAGTGGCGTACCCGCGCGGGGGGTGTGGGTACGTTTTCGGGCGTTTCGCAACCGGTCGGACAGCAGCGTCCGGGTTGGTCGGTACGACTGGGATTACCGCTTTCGTCGGTGAGCACGCCGCGATCCAACAGTTTCTCGACCAGGTCGACTTTGTCCTGGATCGGATAGCTGCGGTAAATCTCCAGGCCCATGGCGGCGGGTGACCCGCCACCGTGCAGGCTGATGGTCGAATACCAGCCAGCGGTGCTCGAGGCGGTGAGGTCTTCAATGAAACGGGCCACTTCGGCGCGTTGTTTATAGGGAACATCGTCGCGGCCGCGCAGCACGTCGGCGAGGCTGCCGGCGGTCTCGGGGTTGTGGTCCTCATCGGGGCCCGGCAAGGAGACAATGAGGCCGCCCGATACCTCGTGGGCAATGCGATGCATATCGTAGATCTGAGTTGCCAGCATCAACTTGCCAACGTTGGAAAATACCCGTTCGGGCTCCCAAGCGCCGGACGGATCCTGCTCGCCGTAGACCGATGCAGCAACGCCGCAAGCAAATATACCCTCGACAATTTTGATGAGTTCGACCATGCGGTCGCGAAGATGAGTGGTTTTCTCGATATCGAGGCCGTTCGCCTCGCTCATCAGCACGCCGGCCCCGATCAACAGATCGCCGAACCCCGCCCTAGCACCAATACAGGTGTGGCGATGGTGGGTGGCGTAGGACTGGGTTAGAAACTGGGAATGATCCCACTCGCCGGCGAGGAAAACATGCTCCCAGGGGACGAAAACATCTTCGAACATGGCAACACCGAGCGCTTGGCCGTATTTGCCGCTGAACTTGGCGGCGCTTTCGCCGGGGCGACCGGCGGGGCGCGCAACAATGGTCAAGCCCTCGACGTCGATCGGGACAACGCAGCAGACAGCAAAATCGGCATCGGCCTCGGTCATGTTGCGCGATGGCATGACCAGCAGACCGTGCATATAGGGCGCGCCGGTGATGATCGCCTTGCAGCCGGATAGCACGATACCGTCAGACCGGTGCTGCTTGATGTGCACGAAGGTGTCCGGATTGGTTTGTTCGTGCGGCCGTTTGGAGCGATCACCCTTGGCATCAGTCATGGCGACGCCGAGGACGAGGTCCTCGTCCTGCACCTTGTGCATGTAGTTGACCAGGCGCTCGTGATAATTGGTGCCCTTATCGGCATCCAAGCGATGAGTGGCTTGGAACATCGCATTGAGCGCGTCTTGGGTCAGGTAACGCTGCGCGCAGCCGGTGTATTGGCAAACCAGACGCACGGCTTCGAGCTTGTTCAGCAGATCGCGGGTCGATCGATTGATGTGGTTGAAGCGGTTGACTTCGCGACCGGTGCCCTCTTCGGTTGCCACCATGAGGGGCTGATAACGCGCCTCCAAAGCGTAGTCGTAGGTCAATCCAATTGCGGCAACACCCGGCGCCAACAAAGGCTCATCGGCGACCGATTCAATTCGTTGACCATTGATGAACACACGCGGCGATAACGCCCGCAGTGAATCTCGATAGGCTTCGCCCGTCATCAGCATGACGTAACTCCTAATCGCATAGAGGGGACCGTCGTACGTGCCGTGCCGCTGCACGTTGGGCCGTCCAGATCCGACTGTTATCGTATAGGCCGGGAACCTTGGCAAGTTGGCGTGGTTTGTTCTTCCCCCGCGCCGCGCATTTGTTAATCTCCGCTCGCCTGCGCCCGTGGTTTAACTCAGGACTTCGCGTCTATGTGCTTCAACTCTCGTGCTTCAATATCTGAGCTTCAACGGATTGGATTAGATGATGGATGAGACCGGACCCACCCCGCTCGAAGGCATTCGCGTTCTCGACTGCGCGACGTTCATCGCGGCGCCATATTGCGCGACTATGCTGGCGGAATTTGGCGCTGAGGTTATCAAGGTCGAACTGCCGGGCGTCGGCGATCCGATCCGCAAATTCGGCACGCCAACCGAGTGCGGCGATTCGCTTGTCTGGCTTAGTGAAGGCCGCAACAAGAAATCGCTCACATTGGATCTGAGGAAACCTGAGGGCGCGCAAATCTTTAAGGACCTAGCGGCGCGCTCAGACATCATCTGTGAGAATTTTCAACCCGGGACGCTGGAGCGTTGGGGGGTTGGCTGGGACGTCCTCCACGCGCTCAATGCGCGGCTGATCATGATGCGGGTCTCGGCCTATGGACAAACCGGACCCTACCGTGACCGCCCGGGATTTGGCCGTATCGCCAATGCTTTCGGCGGGATTTCGTACTTGGCCGGATTTCCCGATCGGGCGCCGGTGACGCCGGGGTCGGCGACTTTGGCTGACTATATGTCGGGGCTCTACGGGTTTTCCGGGGTGTTGCTGGCGCTGCAGGCACGGGAAAAAACCGGTGAGGGCCAAGTCATCGATATAGGCCTCTATGAATCGATCTTTCGTATTCTCGACGAACTCGCGCCGGCCTATAAGCGCAGCGGTTATGTGCGTGAGCGTATGGGCCCTGGCACGGTCAACGCGGTTCCCCACAGCCACTATCCCACCAAGGACGGCCGTTGGGTGGCGATCGCTTGCACCAACGACAAGATCTTCGCCCGCCTCGCCGAGATAATGGGCCGTGCTGAACTGGCGGGCGAAGGGCGTTTCGGCACCTACGCGGAACGCGCAGAAAACCGAGATGAGGTGGACGGCCTGGTGGGCGCGTGGACGGCGACGTTCGCGCGCGACGAACTCTTGAAGGTCTGTGACGAAGGCCAGGTCCCGTGCGGCATGGTGTGTTCGATCGACGAGATTTTCGAAGATCCGCAATACGAAGCGCGCGAAAACATCCGCACAATGGACGATCCCCGGATCGGTGAGGTAGCAGTTCCCAATGTCGTGCCGCGGCTAACCGAAACGCCGGGCGCGATCAATTGGCTGGGACGCGCGATCAGCGCCGACACCGACGACATCCTTACTCAGTTGCTTGGTAAGACCGTCGACGAAATTGGCGCGTTGAAAGAAAAGGGCGTCGTTTAGTAATCTAGAGATCGCACGGCGGTATCGCGACGTCATCCTCATTGGATCAGCGGTTATTCGGCGGCGCGAATGCGTTCGCTGATCTCCAAAACGCGTCGCGCTTTCTCGACGATCGGGTAATCGACGAAATACCCATCGACCTGGATCGAGGCGGATCCGGCGGCTTCGGCCTCTTTGAACGCGGCGATAATCTTCTTCGCCTGCGTCACCTCGGCGGCATCGGGCGTGAAAACGTCATTCACCAGACCAACTTGATCGGGATGGATGCAAAGCTTGCCCTGGAATCCGAACTCCAGTGCTTTTTGGGTCGATAGTTCGAGGTGCTCGCGGTCTTTGAGATCGATAAACACGGAATCGATCGGCGGTTCGATTCCAGCGGTACGAGACGCCAGGACGATACGACCGCGCGCGTAGGCCAGTTCCTGTTCGAGCCCCGTCCATACCAAATTCATGTCGCGCGTGAAATCGCCGGCACCGAAAGACACCCGTTTCACACGCGTGCCCGCCATCACGATCGCTTCGATATTATGCAGACCAAGGCCGGTTTCAATAATTGGCAATAGATCGATACTGCCGATCTCGATACCGTTTTCGCGTTCGAGTTGCGCGATGATCCAATCCGCGGTTTGCAATTGATCGGCGGATTCGACTTTGGGCAAAACGATGCCATCAACCCAGGACCCGATGACCTCGGCGAAATCGCGCCACGCGAAGTCGGTATCGAGGCTGTTAACCCTGATGTAGCCGAGACCGCGATGCGGCTTCTTCAACGCAGCGACGATGGTTGCCCGCGTCGCGGGTTTTTCGGCGATAGCGACAGCATCCTCGAGATCGAGAATGACAACGTCGGCGCCGACCTGGAAAACCTTCTCCACTTTGCGGGGATGATTTCCCGGCGCGAATAAAAACGATCGTAGTGGGTGCATTTGGAGTCCTCTGCTCAGCGACGCGAGGCGCGCAGACAAACATAAGCAAATAAACTGATCAAGGGCGGTTGCCAGACGATTACTACCATCACGGTTGATGGATGGAGGCTTTGTTACGTCTGCGGAACTAGCGCAGGTAATACGCGTCGAGCACGCCAACGCGGACTGAGCGACGGCGACCGGTTAATGTGAATTTTCTACTGGCGCGCGGTTTGAAACTTCACGCAGCAATCCCTAGTTTCGAGAGATCCTCGACCGGTGGAGAAGATGCATGTTGGTACGTAGTTTGTTGTTTGGTGTTCTTATCACTTTCATCCTGGCTACACCGGCATTCGCCGATGGCGATCCGACGCGGGGTAAAAGGGTCTACAACAAGTGCAAGGCGTGCCATTTGGTTGACGAGAGCACGAAAAAGAAAGTGGGCCCGCACTTGGCCAAGATATTCGGGCGTAAGGCTGCATCGACAAAGGGCTTCAAATACTCCAAGGCGATGCGGAAGGCTAATATCGTGTGGGATCAGAAAAATCTTGATGCATTTATCAAAAAGCCGAGGAAGTTCCTAAAAGGGACAAAAATGAGGTTTGCTGGACTCAAAAAAGAGAAAGACCGCCGCGATGTCATTGCCTATT
>CAUZWH010000277.1:0-4779 GCA_963583675.1 Alphaproteobacteria bacterium | reverse complement strand
TCTCGATCGCGCCGTGGCAACCTTTGCACCACTTTTCGGCGCTCAGCCGAGTAGTACCAAGACCCTGACCGAAGCAGGCATCCGCGTCGCCGAGTTCGAAGCCGCCAACATCACCGTCGAACTGATCGAGTACTGCGAGGCCGGCGACAGCTTCGCCAAAACCGTGATGGGCACGACCGAGGGGATCAACCACCTGTCGCTTCGCGTTGACAACGTCGATGACTCCATCAAATCGCTGGCGGCCTCGGGCGTCACGGTGATGGACGGATTTCCAACCCAAGGCGCCCACGGCACCGTCGCCTTCTTCGAGCCCGATACAACCCAAGGCCTGCTGTTCGAAATCTGCGAACCTGATCGATGACAGCTTTGATAAAAAGGAACCCCTCTCCCACAAAGGGAGAGGTTTCCGTTCTGCCCACGTCCAGCCCCCTCTCCCTTTGCGGGAGAGGGGTGGGGTGTGGGGCACCTCGTATATGAGCGACTGAACCCACCGCATGACCGCCGATCCTAACCGCCGCCTCTGGAACGAAGCTATCGAACTGATGGCGCCCGAAGAGATGCGCGCGCTTCAGCTCGAGCGCCTAAAAGTGCAATGCGTCTACAACTACCAGAACTCCTCGTTTTATTGCGGCCAGTTCGAAGCCGCCGGTATGGTGCCAGCCGACGTCCGGAGCTTCGAAGACTTCACCGCCCTGCCGCTGATGACTAAAGATGATCTCCGGCGCGGCCAGGAAGAATCGATCGAACAGTTCGGCAACCCCTACGACATCCTCGCCTGCGCGCCGCGCGCCGACATC
Organism: Alphaproteobacteria bacterium; assembly: GCA_963583675.1. Lineage (GTDB taxonomy): Bacteria > Pseudomonadota > Alphaproteobacteria > SHVV01 > SHVV01 > CAUZWH01. The sequence continues at coordinate 3,982 of CAUZWH010000277.1, read as the reverse complement.
GTGCGTATCAATTCGACCTCGGGCACCACCGGCATGCCCACCCTGTGGACGCTGACCGCACATGACGTCGATGTGGTCAGTGAGATGCACGCCCGTAAATATTGGCGGGCCGGCATTCGCCCCGGCGACATCGTCATTCAGGCGGTCTCGCTGAGCATGTTCACCGGCGGCCTGCCCTTGTCACAAGGAATTCAAAATCTCGGCGCGGCTTGTGTTCCGGTCGGCATCGAAGGTGGCACCAAACGCGTGCTGCAGTTTATCGAACTCACCAAGTCCACGGTGATCGTCGCAACCCCGTCATTCGGCCAGTATTTGATCGAGGAGTGTCCCAAGCACACCGGTCGGCCGGCCAACACGCTGGGTCTCAAATGGTTTATGTGTGCGGGCGAACCCGGCGGCGGCGATCCCCAAATGCGCCGCCTGCTGGCCGATGGCTTTAGCGCCAAGGTGTATGACCACACCGGCGGCGGCCATGCCTTCCACGGCATCTCGATCGATGAACCACCCGAGTGCTACAGCGGTATGACCTTCGTCTCAGCCGACCACTGCCTGCTCGAATTGGTCGAGCCGTCGACCAAACAACCGATCGCGTTGGCTGACGGTGCCGAGGGCGAAATGATCTGGACCTTCCTCGATTGGCGCGGCGGCCCGTTGATGCGTTTCGCCGTTGGCGATGTCGCCAGCATCGCCACCGGACCCAGCCCAGACGGCCTGCCAGGATTGCGGTTCAAGATTATCGGCCGCGCCGACGACATGCTGATCGTCAAAGGCGTCAACATCTACCCAACCGCGATTCAAGGCGCGATCATGGGCCATCGGCCGCACGTCACCGGCACCTTCCGCATCGTCCTCAACCGCCCCGGTCCCAAAGTGGCACCGCCGCTACGGATCCGGATCGAGCGCGGCGACCACCTCACTGAGGCCGACACCCCTGACATCGAAGCAAGGCTGCGCACGCAGTTCCGAGAGGACCTACGGATTAACCCGGCGTTCGAGTGGGTACCGGCCGGCTCGATCGAACGCGCGGCCCACAAAACCCAACTAATAGAAATCGAGTCCGAAGAGAGTTCGTCGTAAAGGACGCAGCATGGCGCAGCCAATCCAGGCCCTGAGAAATGCGCGTGCGCCGAAGGCGCTCGTAGCGGACCCGTCGGCCGATCTGATTCCCGACGGTGAGGACCTGATCACCGTCGATATCGAGATCGCCAATGGCCGCATCGCCGCGATCACAGCATCGTCCGGCGCCATTGCCGACGGCGAGATCGACCTCGATGGCGGCCAGGTATGGCCCTGCTTCGCTGACATTCACACCCACCTCGATCTCGGCCACATCTGGCGCCGTGCGCCCAATCCGGATGGGTCATTCGAAGCCGCCTTCGCCACCGTCGCGGCCGACCGCGACGCCCACTGGACCGCTGAAGACCTCCGCCAGCGCATGGAGTTCGGGTTGCGGTGCAGTTACGCCCACGGTACCCGCGCCATTCGCACCCATCTCCTGTCGCAGCCGCATCAAGCACCGATAACATGGGGCGTTTTCCGCGAATTGCGTGAAGACTGGCGCGGGCGCATCGATCTCCAAGCCGTCTCGCTCCTCGTCGTCGACGACTTTCGCGACGGCCAGGGCGATGCCATCGCTGATCTCGTTGCCGAATCCGGCGGTCTGCTGGGGGCGGTCAGTTTCATGCGGTCCGACATCGACGACCTGTTCGATCGTATTTTCCGGCTTGCGAGCGATCGCGGCCTCGACCTTGATCTCCACATCGATGAGAGCCTCGATGCGGAAGATAAGGCCCTGCGCCACGCCACCGCGGCCGCGGTCCGCAACAAGTTCGAAGGTCGTGTGCAGTGCGGCCACTGCTGCAGCCTATCGGTCCAATCGGCCAACGATGTCGATCGAACCCTCGATGGCGTCGCGGAAGCCAACTTCTCAATCGTCAGCCTGCCGATGTGCAATATCTATCTTATGGACCGCGAAGCCGGCCGCACCCCACGCCGCCGCGGTGTCACCCTGGTGCGCGAAATGGCCGCCCGCGGCATTCCGGTCTCGTTCGGCAGCGACAACTGTCGCGATCCCTTCTATGGCTATGGCGATCACGATGCCCTCGAAGTAATCACCGAGGCTGCGCGCATCGCCCACGTGGATACGCCGATGACCGACTGGCCGCGCAGCGTTACCGCGACGCCGATCGACGTGATGGGGCTCGAATCACCCGGCCTCATTAAAGTCGGCGAGCCCGCCGATCTCGTATTGTTTCGCGGCCGCTTCTACAGCGAATTGCTCACCCGGCCACAGACCGACCGAATCGTACTCCGCAACGGCGAGGCCATTGACACAACCCTGCCCGACTATAGAGAGTTGGACGATCTACTCATCGGCTCGGTATAAGCTAGCGCGAACGTCCAAAGCTGTGAACAAAGCGCAGTACAATAAATTTTGGGGAGGATTCATGGGCAAGCTCGACGGGAAAATCGCGTTTATTACCGGCGCCAGCCGCGGATTGGGTAAAGCCATGGCGATTGCATTCGCCGCCGAAGGCGCCTCCCTCGCGGTCGGCTACAATTCGAGCGCCGAGGGCGCCAACGATACAGTCGCAACGATCCGCAAGGCGGGCGGCAACGCCGAAGCCTATCAGGGCGATATCACGGTTCCCGAAGTGGTCGACGGCATCGTCGCTGGCGTGGTCGAGCGCTTCGGCACGGTCGACGTCTTGGTCAACAATGCCGGCCTGGTAAACGCCTCGCCGCTCAACGAAATGTCGGTCGAAATTTGGGATGCGATGTTCGCGATTCACGTACGGGCAATGTTCCTGTGCTCGCGCGCAGTCCTGCCGCATATGCTGGCTCAGAAGTCCGGCAACATTATCAATATGGGCGGCACTTTCGGGGTCACCGGGATGGAGAACTTCACCCATATGTCGGCTGCCAAGGCGGCGATGATCGGCTTTACCCGGGCGCTGGCCAAAGAAGCCGGACCGAACGGGATCCGCGTCAACTGCCTCACGCCGGCCATGATCCGCGGCGAAACTACCGCCAACATGCCGCAGGATTATCTCGAATCGTTGCGCCAGCGCTATCCGTTGCGCCGCCTCGGTGAAGTTGAAGACGTCAATTCCTGTGCCTTGTTCCTGGCATCGGACGAATCGTCTTTTGTTACCGGACAAAATCTCGCCCCCGCCGGCGGCGAAGTGATGCCGTAGACCAGCCAATTCTTACGTCCGTGGTCTAGCGACTACGGCCCCACCCCAACAGCACGAACGGCGCGGAGTAACAACGATGAAGGTCAATGTTGGATTGGTCCAGATGGACTGCTCGGGCGAGCGCAAGGCAAACCTCGCTCACGCCGAGGAAATGGTGCGCAAGGCCGCGGGCCAGGGTGCGCAGGTGATCCTATTGCCGGAAGTCTTTCACGAGTTCTTCTTCATCATGTCGCTCGACATGTCGATCTTCGATAAATCCGAGCCCATCCCGGGTCCGATTACCGATCAGATGCAGGCGCTCAGCCAAGAACTCGGCGTCGTCATCGTTGCGCCGATCTACGAAAGCGTTGGCAGCAGCGTCTACTACAACTCGGCCGCCGTGATCGATGCCGATGGCAGCCTGCTTGGCGTCTACCGTAAAAACCACATCCCGCTCAGCACCAAGTTCTACGAGAAGCTCTATTTCAAACCGGGCAATCTGGGCTACCCGGTTTTCGACACCAAATTCGGTCGGGTCGGCATTCTAATCTGCCACGATCGTCACTACCCCGAAGGCGCCCGCGCGCTGGGTCTCAATGGTGCCGAGATCCTCCTGGTGCCGAGCGCCACCCCAACCGCAAGCCTATCGGTACGGGTGTGGGAGAAGGAATTGGCGGCCCACGCGATCTTCAATGAGTATTTCGTCGGCGGACTCAATCGCGTCGGCACGGAAGGCGATTACACCTATTACGGCCGCAGCGTCATGTTCGACCCAACTGGCGAGATCATCGCGCAAGCCGGCGAAG
>CAUZWH010000276.1:0-4791 GCA_963583675.1 Alphaproteobacteria bacterium | reverse complement strand
AAGTGCACAATCGGTGGTCCGACATGATCCGGCGTCTGACATTTGAGGCCTGTTAGATAACCGTCCGGCATGTTGGATAAGAACCTCGTTTCCGCCAATCCCGGGGTGAACGCGTTTACGCGAATACCATAAGGCTCAAGCTCAACCGCAAGACCCGACGAGAACCCTTCAATCGCGTATTTCGACGTCGTATAGCCAAGGCTTCTGATATGTCGATATCCCAGACGCGCGGTTCCTGAGGACAAATTGATAATGTGTCCGCTTTCCTGCGCCATCATGCCGGGTAGCACTGCTTGAACACAGCGGAAGCTACCGGTCAGATTCACGTCTAGCGTGTAGCGCCATTCGGCTTCATCGACCTCTGCCGTAGTACCAACCGGACCGGGATAAGCCGCATTGTTGATCAACACATCGATGTGCCCGAATTCATCGAGTGTCGCTTTGGCCATGGCACGAACCTCTTCCGTGCTGGCGACATCGGCCACAATCGCGAGCGCTGTGCCACCATCGCGATTGATATCGTTTGCGGATTTTTCGCATTCGCTTTGCGTGCGGCCCGTAACGACGACTCTCGCGCCCTCTTTCGCGATGGCTTGGGCCATGTGTTCGCCATAGCCTCGACCACCGCCGGTGACCACCACCACCTTATCTATAAGATTTCCGCCCATATCAATCTATACTATTAGAATAATGAAATAAGCATTTTATAAACATAAATATAAATTCACAGAAAACTTTCTGTGCGTTCACTTAAGGCAAGCCCAACCCATGCTATAAAAGACCAATCCGGCACTGTGTGAAAGGAGGAGCTCATGGCAGGGCGCATCTGGGACGATTTTCTAACCGAACGAGACAAACAGGTCTTTGTCAAAGCTGGTTATGGACAACGCGCGGGTTTCGGCGAGAGGCCGGCGCTGATCGTTATTGACGTCAATTACAATTTCTGCGGCGACAAGTCTGAACCGATCCTCGATTCGATGGAGAAATGGCCGAATTCCTGCGGTGAAGACGCGTGGTTGGGAATTGATGTCATCAAAAAGATGCTGGCCGTGTTTCGCGACAAGGGTCTCCCGGTCTTTTACTCCACCAACGACTTTCGAAGCGACGGCTTTGATCTTGGCGGGTGGTCGCTGAAGGCCGGTCGCATTACCGAGGATCTCGAGCGTGAAGTAGACGGAAACGCGATCCTGGAAGACATTGCGCCAGGCGATCGAGACATCGTTATCTATAAACAAAAACCGAGCGCCTTCCATGGCACACCATTGGTCGACTACCTGGTTAAGCTCGGGGTCGACGGCTTGATTTTCACGGGCACCACCACGAGCGGTTGCGTGCGCGCGGCCGTGATCGACGCTTTCAGTTATAACTTTCGCTGCACCGTCGTCGAGGACGGGTGTTTCGATCGTTCCACCGCCTCGCATGCAATTAATCTATGCGATATGAACGCCAAATATGGTGATGTCGTTGGCAGTGAAGAAGTGATCGCCTATGCCGACTCGCTGGATGATGACCTCTTTCAGCTACCGGCCGGAAACGCTGGCGTTAGCTGAGCAAGATTGATGCTGGACACTGCTTATTAGTCTGCTCGGGGTCTGACATGGCGGTTGAGGGCAGTTAGTATTTCGCGTACGCTCCGCCGTCAAAGAGATGCCTGAACAACGGGTATCGCGCTTCGGCGCCGGGATGAGCGGTCTTGAGGGAGGAGCGGACAGCTCTCTAGGATCTCATCTAGTTTTTTGCGCGGCGATACGGTGGGGCAACCGTCGCACGTGATAGCAGGTAATCGGCGCTCAAGCGTTCCGTGTTGATGAGTTTTGGGAAGTTTTACGATTGGGGGTCTGGGAATGAGTGCGATTCTAAGATCAACGAAATTTGTGCTAGGCGGTAGCTAATGTCTGATGCAGCAATCATTACCGACCCGAAAAGCGCCAATGTCTACGCCGAATTAGAAGGCGTCGGTAAGATATTTTGGTCTCGGCGGGGCGATGTCGAGGCATTAAGAAGCGTCGATTTGCAGATCCGCACAGGAGAATTTCTGAGCGTGGTCGGACCGAGCGGATGTGGCAAGAGTACGATGCTCAAATGTGTGGGCGGGCTCGAACCGGTGACCGCCGGTGTGGTTCGCGTCGGGGGCGAGCCGGTTTCGGGCCCACCCGATAATCTCGGCATCGTGTTCCAACGAGATGTGTTGCTGGATTGGCGCTCGGTCATCGACAATGTGCTGATCTCGGTCGAGTTCGGGGCGGGCAATAGAAAAGATTTCGAAAGCCGCGCGGATGACCTATTGCGGCTGTTTGGGCTCGACGGATTTCAAAATCGCTATCCCTGGGAGCTCTCGGGCGGCATGCGCCAACGCGTCGCGATTGCCCGGGCATTGCTGAACGATCCCGTTTTTCTGTTAATGGACGAACCGTTCGGCGCATTGGACGCCCTGACGCGCGATGAACTCAACATCGAACTCCAGCGCATCTGGAACGAAACTAAAAAGACCGTCATGTTCATCACTCACAGTATCGCCGAGGCCGTGTTCCTTAGCGATCGCGTCGCAGTGATGAAAAAGGAACCTGGCGAAATCGTCGAGATTCTCGAGATCGACCTGCCGCGGCCACGTCGATTGGCAATTCGTGAAACACCCGAATTCGGCGCCTACGCTCAAAGGATTCGTGAGATCTTCGAGCAGCTCGGTGTTTACAAGGAAAAGGTATGACCGACGCGACCAAGAGCACCGCTCCTGAACCGACTACGCTGCGCGCAGGCGACCTCCTCAGCGCAATCCCTCGAAATTGGTACAAACTCAACCGCGGTTTTCGTGTCGCCATCGTGCTCATGAGTACGATCGTGTTGTGGGAAGTTTCGGTCATCGTTTTCGACGTTAAGGAATTTCTCGTCCCGAGACCCACGGTTGTCGGCGCAATGATGTTCGATGACCCGCTGTGGATGCTCGAACACACCTGGCACACATTTTATGAAACGATTATTGGCTTTGTTCTCGCGGTTGTCTTTGGAGTAATCCTAGCCATCCTGATTGTGTCGTCGCGTTTCCTCGAAGAAACGCTCTACATTCTGCTGGTAACGCTGAACAGCGTGCCGAAGGTCGCTGTCGCGCCGCTGTTTGTGGTGTGGATGGGCACCGGCTTATCTCCAAAAGTGGCCATTGCGGCCATGATCGCGATTTTCGTCATTGTCATCGACATGGTTCTTGGATTGCGATCGGTTGATCCGGAAATGATTGATCTCGCGCGGTCCATGAAAGCGTCAAAGATGAAAACGCTTTTTAAAATCCGCTTTCCGCATGCCCTGCCAAATTTATTTGCGGGTATGAAAGTCGCCATTACGCTGGCGCTGATCGGCTCCATCGTCGGCGAATTCGTCGCATCCGATAAGGGGCTTGGCTACGTCATCCTAGTTGCCCAAGGCCAGTTCGACACACCGCAGATGTTCGTGTCGATTGTGCTTCTGGCGATCTTAGGAACCGTGTTGTTCTTTCTTGTCGATCTCGCCGAGAAATTCGTTCTTCCTTGGCACGTTTCACGGCGCCAGGAAGAAGGCGGCGCTGATGCGAAAATCGCTGGCGCACACTAGTTAACGCTGACAGGCGCGGCTGCCGGTAGCTAACGTTTGCCGGCTGGGTTGGAATACCCCCTCCCCTTGCCGATCGCTTCGAAACCGAACTTGTCGCGCACCGAATTGATTGCCTGATCGACGTCGGCTTGACGCCGGTCTCTGGCACCATCGACGAGATCACGGACTTCGGCCTCTTTCGGATCTGAGGAATCACTAAGACCGATGCCGCTGAGCCGATACTTAGCGCCATCGACTTCGCGCATAAGCAGTTCGCGGCCAGCCTGAAAAATGGCATCCGCCGACTGGGTCGGCGCAGAAAGCTTTCGGTTGCGCGTGCGAATACGAAAATCCGCAGTTTTGAGTTTGAGCGATAGCCCGCACCCGGCAAGTTCAGCTTTTTTTAGCCGTCGCGAGGTCTTCTCCGACAAACGCCACAAAATGCTACTGAGCGTTGCAAGATCGGCAAGATCGTCGCCAAAAGTAGTTTCCGCCGAGTGGCTTTTGCGCTCACCGCGCGGATCGGCGCAATGTTCGTCGCGACCTCGCGAGAAGCGTGCGAGTCGGCGGCCCATCTTGCCGTAACGGCCTACCAGATCTTCCTCGTCGCGCTCTTGCAGGTGCCCGATCATTGTAATCCCGTCCCGGGATAGGCGCGCGTTGAGCGCTTTGCCGACTCCCCAAATCAAACTAACCGGTTGTTCTCGTAGGAAAGCGACCGCGCCGCGTTGCCCGATAACGGAGAACCCCCGCGGCTTGTCAAAATCAGATGGGACCTTGGCTAGAAATTTGTTGTAGCTCAGGCCAATCGAGACGGTAATGCCGATCTCGTCTTCTACGTCACGCGCCAGCATTGCCAGCGTAGCCGCCGGCGGTCGGCCATGCACGGCATCCGTCCCGCCTAGATCCATAAATGCTTCGTCGATCGAAATCGGCTCCACTAGCGGCGTCAGGTCGTCCATCAATGCTCCAATACGTTTCGACTCGCGCGCATACTTATCCATGCTCGGGCGTACGATCGTCGCGTGGGAGCATAATTTTCGAGCCTGAAACATCGGCATTGCCAAATGAATTCCATACTCGCGGGCCTGGTAGCAGCACGTCGAAACGACGCCTCGCTTGCCGCCGCCGATGATTACAGGACCTTGCGCCAGCTCAGGTTTGTCACGGATTTCGATCGCGGCGTAGAAGGCGTCGCAGTCGAGGTGGGCGATGCTGAGATCAAATAGC
>CAUZWH010000275.1:0-4798 GCA_963583675.1 Alphaproteobacteria bacterium | reverse complement strand
AGAGGCGCCAGCGCCTGATTTTCCCGAAACGACACGCCAACGATTGGGTGAGGCGGCAGTTGCGGCGGCGCAGGCAATTGGTTACGTGGGAGCTGGAACGGTGGAGTTCCTCCTCGATCCATCCGGCGGTACCGCTGATCCCAAATTTTATTTCATGGAGATGAACACGCGTCTCCAGGTCGAACACCCGGTTACTGAAGCGATCACGGGCGTCGACCTCGTTGAATGGCAGCTACGCATTGCTGCAGGCGAGCCGCTGCCGCGGCGCCAATCGGAACTCAGCATGACGGGACATGCCATTGAAGTGCGCCTCTACGCTGAAGACCCGTCGCGCGAATTCTTGCCCTCGATCGGGCGGCTACAGCGGCTCGAACTGCCCGAGAATCTATCGCGGGTCAGGGTCGATAGCGGCGTCCGCCAGGGCGATTCGGTATCGATCCACTACGACCCGATGATCGCCAAGGTAATCGCCCACGGCGTAGATCGTAAGCGCACCCTAGAAATACTTCGCCGAGCGCTATCGGAGACCGCGGTACTCGGCGTACGGACCAATCTCGGCTTTCTCACCCGTTTACTCAATCAGCCCGACTTCGCCGCGGGTTCGGTCGATACGCATCTGGTCGAGCGTCATGCAGAGAAACTTCTTTCGCCGGATAACGATGCCCGTTGCAGGCTGTTGGCGATGGCGTTTCTAAGCGTCATTCTTCGCAGTGCGCCACAAGCCAAACATCCTGGCGCCGATCGCTTTTCGCCGTGGCGGACACTGGCGGGTTGGCGTCACGGCGGCGAGCGGCGCTCCCAAGTGTCGCTTACGATCGATGGTCAGGAAGTTTCGTTTGGGGTCAGCCCGACCACACATGATGGCTTCGAGCTAGAGATCGATGGAATTGGGGCCGCGTCGATCGCCGGTGCCGAATTGCGCGATGGTGACGCGTACGCGCTGGTTGACGGACGCGCCGCAATCGCACAAACGATAGAGCGCAGCGATCATATTGATGTTCTGGTTGGTGGCGATGGCCTGACAATCAGCTTGGCCGGGAAGGCGTCAGGCGCGGGGGCCCTGGAAGGCGATGGCGCTGGTTACATCGTCGCGCCGTTACCTGGAAGGGTCGCTGTCCTTTCCGTTACTAAAGGCGACAAGGTGAAGAAAGGCACGGCCTTGATTGTCCTTGAAGCCATGAAGATGGAGCACACATTGGTTGCTCCCCGAGCTGGGAAGGTTGAGGACGTTCTCTGCAAAGTCGGCCAGATGGTCGATGAGGGTGCAACTCTGGTCACGTTGTCCTCGTAATCCGCTATTTCTAGCGTTTACGTTCACAGATGATGCGATGACGATACCGAAAACGTTAGCCGCGGCGACGGCGGTATTCGCAATTGGGTTGATCGTTGCCGGTTTCAGTAACGATCAGCGCGATATTTATGTCGCATCGGCCCTCGCCGTATTCACGATTGGGTTTTTCGCGACCGGCGCGGTGCCCGCCCATATTGCGTCGATCTGGTTTTTTATATTCGCGGTAGTGACGCAAATAGTGCCGACGGAGGCCATCTTTTCCGGGTTTGCCTCGATGGGGTTCTGGATGGTTTTCGGCGGTCTGTTGATAGGTGCTGCCGTGCGTGAAACCGGGCTCGGTCGTCGTATCGCCGGCGCGATGACGGCAGGCTTTGGGCGTAGCTATACGGGCAACATCGGCGGCATTGTCACGGTGGGCGTTGCGCTCGCTTTCTTCGTGCCATCGACCATGGGCAGAGTCGTAATCCTCATGCCAATCGTCCTTGAGCTCGCCGAAAATCAGGGGTTTGAAAGCGGCTCGCGCGGGCGCGACGGTTTCGTCATTGCCTTGTTGTTCGGCACGCTGCTTCCGGCATTCGCGCTGCTTCCCTCAAATCTCCCCAACATCATTTTGACCGGCGCCGCTGAGGCGCTGCACGGCATCACGCTGAACTACGGCGAATACCTGGTGCTGCATTTTCCCCTGCTCGGCGTGCTTAAAGCCATATTGATCATCGGTCTCATCGTCGCAATGTTCTCGGAAACGCCGAGTCGCGAGGTCCCGAAACGGCCGCGCGTGCCGTTTTCCCGGGAAGAACGCCGACTAGCGGTCATTCTCGGCGCGACGCTGTTATTGTGGATGACTGACTCATTGCATGGCGTCGCGCCGGGCTGGATTGGATTGGCGGCCGGGTCGGCTTGTTTGCTACCCGGGGTCGGTATTCTCAAGGCCGACGTCGTCAACAAGCTGAACTACGAGGCGTTGCTATACGTCGCCGGAATTATCGGGCTCGGTGCGATGATCTCAACGAGCGGGCTCGGTGATCGTGTCGGCTTGTTTCTGCTCGATGTCCTAGGGTTTTCGCCGGGCGAATCGATGCGTAACCTCGGCGCTATGACAGGTATTTCGATCGTGACCGGGTTTCTCGCCACCCAAGCGGGGGTCCCGGCAATTCTAACCCCGATCAGCGGTGGCATCGCCGAGGCGATGGATCTTCCGCTGGCGACCGTGTTGATGATGCAGGTTTTGGGCTTCTCGTCGGTCGTGCTTCCCTACCAGGTCCCGCCGCTGATGGTCGGGCTCAGCCTGGGCGGAATTAGCGTGGCAACGGCGACTCGATTTAGCCTGACCCTTTTTGTGCCGACGGTATTGATTCTGCTCCCACTCGACTATTTTTGGTGGCGTATACTCGGCTATCTACCGTGATGGGGAGGGTGGCTTGTCGCTCGGGTTACTGAAAATGTGCGTAGGCGTTGTGGAGATCGACCAGCTGGCTCGCTGGCAGTACGAGCGCCTTTCACGGCTGCGGGAAAGCGGGGAGCCGGCCAAACTGCGCCACGTAACCCGCAACCGGCCGCGCCGCGCCGACGAAATCCTCGAAGGTGGGTCTTTATACTGGGTTATCAAAGGGTGCGTACGGGTGCGCCAGCAAATCATAGCCCTCGAACGGGTCGAAAATGATGAGGGTCAAACGAAGTGTGGGCTCGTGCTTGACCCGACCTTGGTCCGAACCGAGCTGCAGCCACGCCGCCCGCACCAGGGTTGGCGTTACCTCGAAGAAGATGATGCGCCACCTGACTTACCGGGCGGTCATGCCGCTTACGACATGCCGGAGGCGATGGTCGCGGAACTTCGAGAACTCGGCCTTCTATGATCTACTCGCATAGGTAGAACTTCTGCCTCCTGGTTGAGAATGATCTTTCGCGACCCTCCCCCCCAACGCGGACCCCTGCGGGCACAAATCGACACGCTTCATCACGCAGACGGATCCGCTGTGATGGAAACGTTGCTTGATGAAGCGGCCTTCGACGTGGCCGAGAAAGCGCGTGTTTCAGACCTTGCACGGCGCTTGATCACCAGATTTAGGCGCTCCAGCCGGGATACTGGATCACTCGAGAACTTTCTGCAGGAATACCAACTCTCCACACGCGAAGGTGTCGTGTTTATGTGCCTGGCCGAGGCACTCCTGCGGGTTCCCGATTCCGAGACCGCCGATCGCTTGATCCGCGACAAGCTCGGTGATGCCGATTGGCAGGCACACCTCGGCAAAAGTGAGTCCCTGTTCGTCAATGCCTCTACGTGGGGGTTGATGTTAACGGGCCGTTTGATGTCGATCGATGCTGGCATGGCTAAAGGTTATTACTTTGGCCGCCTGCTGCAGCGCAGTGGCGAGCCCCTAGTGCGCCAAGGTTTGATGCAAGCCATGCGGATCGTTCCCGATCAATTCATCATGGGTCGGAATATTCGTAGCGCCCTCCGTCGGGCTCGAGACGGTGGGGAGCAAGGTACCGGGCATTCGTTCGATATGTTGGGTGAAGCCGCGCTAACCGCGATCGACGCCACCCGTTATACCGAAGCCTATGCGGGCGCCATTGAGGCGATCGGGTAATGGCAACAAGAAGACAGCCGTGGGCGGTCGATGACACTTGCTCAACCGGGAATATCGATCAAGTTGTCGGCGCTAGACCCGCGCTTCGAATTTTCCCAGCGGGAGGCGGTGATGGCGCGCTTAACGCCACGTCTTCTTAATCTCGTTCTTGAAGCAAAAAAGTTCGACGTTGGCGTCACGATCGATGCCGAAGAAGCCGATCGGCTTGAACTCGGGCTGGAAGTTTTCGAGGCGGTCTACAACGACCCTCAACTCGGGAATTGGGAGGGCTTTGGGCTCGCGGTACAAGCATATCAAAAACGGGCGCGGGCTGTCATCGACTGGCTCGCGGCTCAGGCCCGGCAAACCGGCCGGCGTATTCCGGTGAGGTTAGTTAAGGGCGCTACTGGGATACTGAGGTCAAACGGGCTCAAGAGGGCGGATTCACGGGCTATCCGATCTACACCCGCAAAGTCATGACCGATGTGTCCTACCTCGCCTGCGCCTGCACCATGCTCGATGATCAGCGGTCGTTTTATCCGCAATTCGCAACCCACAACGCGCACACGCTTGCCGCCATCGCGATTCTCGGTGGACGACGATCCGACTTCGAATGCCAACGGCTCCACGGTATGGGGGAAATGCTCTACGACGCGCTTGGTCACGAGCACGATGTGGAATTGACATGTCGGGTCTACGCACCGGTCGGAAGCCATGAAGACTTACTGCCCTACCTTGTGCGACGGTTGCTTGAGAACGGCGCCAACACGTCGTTTGTCAATCAGTTGGCAGACCCAAACGCCCCGATCGAAGGACTCGTCGCTGATCCGACCGACACGATGCGAACCACGATGGGTCAGCGGCATGCCCAGATCCCGCTCCCCCGTAACCTGTTCGGTGAGGTGCGGCTCAACTCCCAGGGCGTAGATCTCAGCGATAG